>SVJN01000031.1 GCA_015068965.1 Oscillospiraceae bacterium | reverse complement strand
AAAAGAATATTACAATCGGCAATCAGATTGTTTTTAGAAAATGGCTATTCCAAAACAACCATAAGGACAATAAGTGAAGATTGCGGACTAAGGCAAGGAACGATTGCATATCATTTTCACACAAAGGAAGATATGCTTTATTACCTTATACAAGACCTTACGGAATTTCACGGCGGCATAATAGATAACAGTATGGAAAACACAAAAGATATTTTGTATTCCTATGCGGCAGAAATTGCAATACAGATTGCCTTATGTGAAACAAACCGCAAGGCGTGGGATTTATATTACAGTGCATATTCCCAATTCAGAACCTTTGAGCTTATAAAGAACTGGGCTGCAAAGGAACACAGCATATTGTTTGGGGACAGACTTCCCGATTGGAAAGAAAGCGATTTTTTAGAAAAGGAACATATCGCAAGCGGCATTGAGCTTGCAGTTTTCTATGCTCCCTGTGACAGATATTTTACACTTGAAAGGAAAATATCACTTACCCTTGACAGTATGATGCTTTTATATAATATTTCGGAGCAGGAACGAAAACAAACAATCGAAAAGGTATTAAAGCTCGACTGTGTTAAAATTGGAAAAGAAATGTTTGAAAAATTTGTTAAAAGGCTCGACAATGATATTGATAACCAAGAATGAGCCTTCCCCTTTGAGGGGAAGGTGGGTTGCAAAGTTAAACCGAAGGTTTTGCTTTTGGCAACTCGGATGAGGTGGAAAATAAACGTCGCAAGCGACTACACCTCACCACCGCCTGCGGCGGAGCCTGAAGGTGAATTGCTGACAGGCAAGAGAGACCACCCTGGGGTGCTCCTCAAGGAGAAGCCAATATAAAAGAAAGAAGGCGAAAATATGAAAACAAAAAGATTTTTAGGTATTTTAATCACACTTACAATGATAATTGGCTTATTGCCGATTACGGTAAGTGCGGCAGAACAGGACTATACTGTAGATATTTCATCAGGTGATATAACCCTTGCCGAAACAGACGGTGTAAAATATGCAAACGGCACAGCCTACGAGGGCGAGCTTACCGTAACCGACACCGACGCAACCGTAGCAAATGTGCTGACGATTGAAAGCGGTGAGCATAATGTTACAATCAATTCTGTCACAGCAAAGCAGATTGACGTGGCAGCAGGTGCAAAGCTGAATCTCACCCTTGCCGGCGAAAGCACAGTTACACCGTCAGGTGATGATTTGGCAGCAATACACGTGCCCGAAGGTGCCGAGCTTGTGATAACAGAAAGCTCGCAAGGCTCTGTAAATGCCACAGGCGCATATTACGCAGCAGGCATTGGTGGAGCACGCTCTGAAAGCAACGGAAAAGTAACTATTGCAGGCGGCACGGTAAAAGCCACAGGCGGCGATAACGCAGCAGGCATCGGCGGCGGTTTTGTTGGTGCAGGAAAGGACATAACCATTGCGGGTGGCACGGTAACTGCCACAGGCGGTAATAACGGAGCCGGCATTGGCGGCGGTTTTGGTGGTGCAGGAAATAACATAACCATTGCAGGCGGTACGGTAAACGCCACAGGCGGCTTTTCCGCATCAGGTATCGGCGGCGGTACGGGAGGAGCAGGGAAAAATATAACAATTTCAGGCGGCACCGTAACTGTTTCATGTGACAGCAGAGCATCATGTATCGGCTCCGGTTACAATGCAGCCTCTGCCGAAAACATATACGTTTCTCCACTCGAAGGTTGCACAATTTCTGTGAGGGGCAACAAGAGCGACAGAGATTTATTGGGCAAATATACCCAAGCCACTGATATTACTTCTTTAGTTACTTCAAAAACCTCTTTGTATTTCTATACTTGTACAGCATATCATGTTGACAACGATAAAAACAGTAAATGTGATTTTTGTATGACGGTTGTTATTAACTTTTCATCAGGCGATATTACTTTTACCGAAACAGATGGCGTAAAATATGTAAACGGTATTGCCTATGAAGGGGCGTTTACCGTACTCGATAGCGACACAACCGTAGCAAACGTGTTGACAATTGAAAGCGGTGAGCATAATGTTATAATTGATTCTGTCACAGCAAAGCAGATTGATGTAAAGTCGGGGGCAAAGCTGAATCTCACCCTTGCAGGCGAAAGTACGATTAAGCCTAATACGACCGAATTGGCAGCAATACATGTACCCGAAGGTGCCGAGCTTGTAATAACCAAAAATTCCACAGGTTCAGTAAATGCCACAGGCGCAGATTACGCAGCAGGCATCGGTGGAGGAAAATTTGAAAACAGCGGAAAAATAACAATCTGCGGCGGCACGGTAAATGCCACAGGTGGCAGAACCGCAGCGGGTATCGGCGGCGGTTATTCTCGCAATGGAACAGATATAACCATTTCCGGTGGTACGGTAAATGCCACAGGCGGCTCAGAAGCAGCAGGTATCGGCGGCGGTATCCTCGGCGATGGAACAAATATAACAATTTCCGGCGGTGTAGTGACAGCGACGGGTGGCTCAGGCGGAGCAGGCATCGGTGGCGGTAATAACGGCGACGGAACAAATATAACAATCTCCGGCGGCACGGTGACCGCAACGGGTGGTTCAGGCGGAGCAGGCATCGGCGGCGGTTATAACGGTGACGGAACAAAAATAACAATCTCCGGCGGCACGGTGACCGCAACGGGTAGTTCAGGCGGAGCAGGCATCGGCGACGGGATGATGGGCGAGTCAAAAAACATTTTTGTTTCACCTGACGAGTATTGTGCGATTACCATAAAGAAAACCGAAACTTCAACAGATATAATCGGTAAATATACTGTAGAAACAGATGTTACGGCTGAGATGAAAGATATATTAACACTCTATATATACACCACCACCTGCGGCGGCATCCACATTGACGAGGACAGCGACAACATGTGCGATGTTTGCGGCTTGTGCGCGGATGAGGTGCATAACGACGAAGACGGCAACCATAAGTGCGATGCTTGCGGTGTTTATATAGATGAACTGCATAATGACGAGGATGACGACCATTTGTGTGATGTTTGCAATCAGATAACAAGCGAATGTGTGGATACAAATCCGGCAGACCATAACTGTGACATATGTAAAGCTGCTATCAGCGTATGTATTGATGCAAACAATGATTATTCCTGTGACATCTGCAAAAAAATGTTTATTGACATCGCAGCGGGCGATATAACTCTTACCGAAGCTGATGGCATAAAATACGTAAACGGTGCTGCATATGAAGATACAATAGAAATAACCGACAGCGACACCACCGAAGCGAATGTGCTGTTAATTGAAAGCGGTGAACACAATGTCACAATTTCTTCTGTTACAGCAAGGCAGATTAGTGTGGCAGCCGGTGCAAAGCTCAATCTTACCCTTGCCGGTGAAAACTCCATTACGGCATACAGCTACCTTGCAGCAATACACGTGCCCGAAGGTGCCGAGTTTGTAATAACCGAAAATTCCACAGGCTCTGTAATTGCCACAGGCGGCGATAACGCAGCAGGCATTGGTGGAGCAGGCACTGAAAACAGTGGAAAAATAACAATCTGCGGTGGCACGGTAGATGCCATAGGTTGCGGCGGAGCAGGCATTGGCGGCGGTTACTACGGCAACGGGGAAAATATTACTATTTCCGGTGGCACGGTAACAGCGGCATGCACTACATCCGGAGCAGGCATCGGCGGCGGTTCTTTCGGCAATGGAATAAATATAACTATTTCCGGCGGAACTGTTGATGCAAAAAGTGTCGAAAACGGAGCAGGTATCGGTGGCGGTAATAACGGCTACGGAGAAAACATTTTTGTTGCACCCCAAAAGAATTGTGCAATTACCGTGAAGGATAACGAAACTTCAACAAGTATAATCGGTAAATACACCGAAAAAACAGATGTTACCTATGAAGTGGAGAATTTTTCGATTTACTTATACACCACCACCTGCGGCGGCAACCACGTTGACGAGGACGGCGACCACAAGTGCGATATTTGCGATGCGTATATAGATGAGTTGCATACTGACGAAGATAACAACCATTTGTGTGATGTTTGTAATTCTGTTGTAAGCGAATGTGATTTTGACACAAACAACGGCTTCTGCTCGGTTTGCGGCGAAATTGACGTTCCTGAACTTAAAGATAACTACTACCAGATTGAAAATGCAGGAAATTTCTATTGGTTTGCAAACCACATCAATACCGTTGACAGAACTGCAAACGCAGTTTTGCTAAATGACATTGACCTTGAAGGAAAGCCTGACGGTACGGGCAGAAGGTGGACGCCCATCGGCTCCACAGGCGAGAACAGCAATAACTTCCGAGGTCACTTTGACGGAAACAATTACACAATCACAAACCTTTATATTGACGAAACAAGAGCAGGCATTGGCTTGTTTGGAGAAGTGCGTCTCGGTACTGTTGAAAACTTCACCATTTACGGCGATGTGAAGCTTTACGACGATTGCAACTATGTGGGCGGTGTTATCGGCTCTGCACCCGGTGCAAACGGTACAGATGTTCCCGACCACAACGGTGCAACAATCAGAAACATCACCTCTTATGTGGATGTAACTCTCGTCGAAAACGCTCACGGCTCAAGCTATGTAGGTGGCTTTATAGGTTACGCCAACCACGAAACAATTATCGAAAATTGCTCATGGTACGGTACGCTTGACCTTGGGGCTTACCGTGCAGATAGCGGTGTTGGCGGTCTTGTGGGACGACTTTACGATAAATCCAATGTTACCATTCGTAACTGCGGTGCTTACGGTACAATAAAGACCTCCTACAAAAGTGGTACTTACCAAAATTACGACACCATTTACATCGGCGGTGTGCTGTCCTTCAGTCCGGCGAAGACTCTGGCAGTCCTTGAAAACAATCTCTGGGCGGGTAATTTCATTGATGACACCGACCTTGGCAACAAAGCACATCTTTCCGCTTTTGGTACGTTAAACGGCGAAGAAGTTGTGACAAACTGCTACACTATTGCTTCTGTACCATACCTCACAACCGAAAATGTAAATGCCAACGGCATTACTGCCGTTACCGCAAAACAGCTTGCAAGCGGCGAGGTTGCATATCTCTTGCAAGGCGAACAGACAACCGAGGTTTGGGGACAGGATTTGACAAAGGAAAATTCATTTCCTGTGCTTGGCGGTGAAAAAGTATGTTTCAGTAATGGAATTTATTATAACGAAGTAAAAGAATTTGAAATTTTATCAAACGGCACAAGCGGAACGAAAGCAACCGCAACGGTTGCTATCCCCACAGCCGGAACATACACACTTGTCTTTGCAGACTATGAGGAAGCAACACTTAATGATATGGATTTTGTAACTGTTACAGCAGAAAGTGACAATACGGTTGTAACGGTACCGAGTGAAGTTGACATCACTCTCGGCAAAGACGATAAAATTATGCTGTGGCAGGATATGACAAACCTTGTACCGCTTTGCGAAGCATATATTGTGAAATAACGAACAGATGTAACAAATACTGAAACTAACGAACAAGGGCACTCCAGTCGGAGTGCCTTTGGCATCTCTTAATTGAGGGATTTTAACACTTCTCAGTGAAATTGAATTTCACAGATTATGTAAACTTTTCATATAGTATAGCAGAGGTGATTTTTTGAAAAGAATGCTTGAAATCCGGAACCAGACACGGTATCCGTGCATTTCGGTGTTTGGGGATGAGCGGTTATTGAAAAAGGAGTTAATAAAAAATGTTCCGACAACGGTTTTTATTCCGGTCGGGAGTGTAAAGATAGAAGCTTTTGACCATCAGGAGCATTGCTTTCTGGATTGCTGGTTTTCGGTACCGCCTTTTGGGGGGACGACACTGATTGTGACAGATACTGTGATTATATTGATATGAAGAAGATAGAAAAAACAGAGTGAATCCGGCTATGATTGTGTTCAAAACCGTGACACTCTGTTTTTGATTGATAGCTTATTCGGAAACGAGCCGGAATTTTGTAGTACCGCTTGCACGGTCAACATAACTGATTCCGGCATCCTTCATTGCCTTTAAAAACTGGTTCATCTGTGATTGTGACATCTCATAGATGTGATTGCTGTAATCACCGTACTGTGCCGCCAGACGTTTTGCGTCAGAATACTGCTCTGCCTTTACGGTAATGCGTCCGATGACTGCTGCCGGCGTAGGCTTTGGTGTAGCTGCTGAGCCGGCATCTGATGTCCGGGCTGCAGCGGATGAACCTCCTCCGCCACCGGAAGTATTTGCAGAATCCTGCGTAGCTATTTTGGCTGATTGTTCTGCCTCAGCTTGATAGGAAACCACTGCCGGTGCTTGTTCCTGCGCAACCGGAACCGGTGTTTGTACCGGGGCAACGGTTGTGTTGCTTTGCGGTGGAACCGGTGTAGAAACCGGAGGCTTCGTCGGCTGATTGGTCGGAGAAGGCTTCGGTGTGGCAGACGGTGCCGGTGTTGCAGTTTTTGTCGGCTCTTCTGTCGGAATTACAGTCTCTTCCGGTGCAGGACTCTCAGCAGCGGCTGCTTCGGTCGGAATTGCAGTTTCCGCAATTGCCATAACATCTGTTGTACCGGAAACCGATTGTGATTCCTGTGCCATTTTCACCTGCGGATTCAAATCCTCAGATAATTTATCCTCCTTCTTAAAAGGAAAGTCCAGCTGCAGAACGACTGCCAGCAGAATACACGCCGCAATGGCAGAATACATAACCGGATTTCTCACAATTCGCTGAAGCAGGAAAATTTTATGTTTTCGCTCGTTAATATTGATTCTTTGATTAATACTTTCTGCAAAATCCTTGGGGATTTTTGGTTGGGGAAGTCCCTGCAGTGATTGATGTATTTTCTTTTCAAGCTCTACCAGTTCTTTGCACGCAGGACAAGAAGCACAATGCTCATTCATTTCCTGCTGCATTTCTTTTGGTAAATTTCCGTCAATGTAGTCATATAAATTGTCTGAAAAGGAATTACAATCCATTGCTTCTCACCCTCTTTCTATCTTAATAGACGAAAAAACGGTTAAAAAAGTTCCCGCTTTTCCATAAAAATTTTTCTCAATTTTTCCCTTGCACGGCTGATTCTGGATTTTACGGTTCCAATCGGGAGCATCAGGATTTCTGCAATGTCTTCATAGCTATGTCCTTCCAGCTCGTAAAGAATCAGAACCCATCGGGAATCGTTATCCAGAAGTGCAATTGCTTCCCGCACCTGGCGTTGTGTTTCCTGCTTTTCAATCAGGTGCTCGGGAGAAAAGCTTTTATCCGGCTCCAATTGGGCATCTACCGTTTCCTGGTCCTGCTCCATGCTATACATATCCTCCCAGCGTTTTCTGAGGAAATCGGTACACACGTTACGCAAAATCCGGTACACCCAGGTGTAAAAGCTACAATCCCCACGGAAATTTGGAATTGCATAAAAGACACGGACCAGAGTTTCCTGTGCCGCATCATTTGCATCTTCATAGTCGGACAGCATACTGTATGCCAGACGGATGACTCTCTGCTGATACATTTCCACAAGCTCAGAAAATGCACGTCGGTCACCCAACTGGACTCGTTCTATCAATTCATCCTCGTTCATATACTGTCCTCCTTTCTGTTGTTATTATCATTAATATTGGCTTAATCGTTCTGCGTACTGCCGATAAGAAGCCGTGATGTCTTCTGCGCAGTCTCCGGAAAATTTTTCTAAAAATGCATTGGCGATTTCAAATGCAACCACCGCCTCCACCACGACGGAGCAGGCAGGTACTGCACATACATCTGAGCGTTCCACAGATGCTTTTTGTTCGGATTTATCGGCAATCGAAACGGTCCGAAGCGGTGTATAAAGCGTCGGAATCGGCTTCATTGCCGCACGGACAACAACCGGTTCGCCGTTTGTGATACCGCCTTCAATGCCGCCTGCGTGGTTGGTAAGATGTGTGAATTTTCCGTCCTGATAACTGATTTCGTCATGAACCTGAGAACCGGGAAGAATCGCGGCTTCAAAGCCAATCCCGATTTCCACACCCTTAATTGCCTGAATACTCATCACCGCACCGGCAAGACGTGCATCCAGCTTTCGGTCATACTGTGCATAGCTTCCCAAGCCAATCGGCAATCCGGAAACGACTGTTTCCACAACACCGCCGCAGGTTTCGCCGGCTTCTTTTATCATGTTGATATATGCAATTGCTTTTTCCTCCGAGGAAGCATCGCCAAAGCCGACCTCAGACTGTGCCACCCGTTGATAAAAATCTGCATCCAGGATTTTGGAAGCATCCTCCACCGAGCCAATCCGGACAACACGGGAGGAAAACGTAACGCCAAAGCCCTCCAGAACCTGTGCGGCAATTGCCCCGACGGCAACTCTTGCGGCTGTTTCTCGTGCGCTGGCACGTTCTAACACATTTCTCAAATCCTTGTGGTTGTATTTCATACCGCCCGGAAGGTCCGCATGACCGGGGCGGGGACATTCTACCGATTTTTCTGAGGTTGCAGTCTCACTGCCCATAATGGATTCCCAGTTAGCGAAGTCCCGGTTTTCGATTTTCAAAGCAATCGGGCTACCTAATGTGTATCCGCCCCGGACACCGGAGAGGATTTCTGCCCGGTCGGTTTCGATTTTCATTCTTCCGCCTCTGCCGTAACCTTTTTGCCGTCTGGCAAGTGCAAGATTAATGCGTTCGATATCAATTCTAATTCCTGCCGGCATTCCTTCTATAATTGCAGTTAAACATTTGCCGTGTGTTTCGCCGGCTGTAAAATAACGAAGCATATTTACCAACCCTTCTGAAAAAAATCCATACAAATTTATTCTATCACTTTTTATGGAAAACTGCAAGAAAAATTTTAAATTGTAATGAATTCGTAATAAAGATTTTTTGTTGGATTTTGTTGTATTTTTGAAGGGGGTGTGCTATAATGATTTCAAGCTTTGCTTGAAATCGTCGATATAAATCTCGTTCCTCGATTTTCGATATGTCAAAAATGACTCGATATGTTCTAACGAACTCGATATGTTGTCTTACGACAACGAGATTTATATCATATCGAGTTTGACCGAAGGGAAAACATATCGATTTTGCGAAGCAAAAATATCGAGCAAACGTAGTTTGCATATCGACAAAACAGTGGCATCTGATTCGTTTGCTGATTTTATATAAAACGGAGGAAGGATATGGCTTGTAATATTTATCATCCATGGGAAGGATATGTAAAACCTTTCAAAATCTTTGGAAATCTTTATTTTGTTGGAACAATTCCTGCATCTACACATTTGATTGATACCGGCGACGGACTTATTGTGATAGATCCCGGATATCCGCAAAGCCTCTACATTGTAATTCACAATATATGTGAGCTTGGGTTTAGAATTAAGGATATAAAGTATATCGTAATCACGCATGGTCATTATGACCATCTTGGTGCTGCGAAGGCTCTAAAAGAACTTACAGGAGCAAAAACCTTTATAGGAAAAGAGGATGTGTCTTATGCAAACGGGACTGAGGATTTAACCTGGGCAAAAGAGCTTGGGACAGAATATTATGAAGCGTTTGAGCCTGACGTTTTTATTTCCCATAATGATGTAATCGCACTTGGCAACACAAAAATTCTTTGTAAGGATGCACCGGGACATACACCGGGAACAAAAGCCTTTTTCTTTGACGTGTCCGACGGAAAAACGACCTTAAGGGCGGCAATGCACGGCGGTGTCGGTATGAATTCAATGAAAAGGAGCTTCCTTGATCAATACGGTCTTTCTACGGATATAAGAGAAAAGTTTGTTCCTGCGATTGAAAGTTTTATAGAGGAAAAAGTTGATATTTTATTGGGTAATCATGTCGGAAATAACGATACGGTAGGAAAAGGAAGTAAAATTACCGAAGATTTCAATCCGTTTATCGATGATACAGCGTGGAAAAAATTCCTTACAGACAGGATAAAAGAATATTTTGAAATCGTAAATGGAGAGTGAAACAATATATAACTTCTAATTTTTATTGAGACATTTCAAAAAAGGAGTGCTTTTTATGGGGTAGAAGTAAAAACGATGATAGGCTTCGTTCTTGTTGGAGTTTTGGGTGTATTGTTTTTTTCGCAGGTCTGAAAGGATGGAAATATCCAAGGCTCAAATGTGAGTTTGATGATGATTATAAAAAGCCCGGATACAAGATTCTGAAAATTTTGGTCGGTATAGGGTTGATTATTGTGGGAATCGGAGGAATCCTTGCGAATTTCTCCAATGGATTTCTATTATGAATATAAGTGATAAAACGGGAGGGGAAAAGAAATGGGAAATATTCAGAAATCAGCATTTTTACAGGTTTTGATAGAAGCAGCAAAAAAAGTGGGTGAGGATGCAGGAAATGTTGTTACGGCAGAAAAACTGATTGTAGCAACCATTACCGCAATTGAAAACCCGAAGGACTTCCGATTAAACCGTGTGGAGGAAGAAATTCTGCGCCAGATATTTGCACGGTACAATATTGATATTAGCCGGGCAAAAAAAGAACTGAAGGATTATATCCAAAACACAAAATCCTTGTGGGGAGACGAGCGGTATTATAAAGTGATCGAAAGAGTTGCCGAGAAAAAAGCAAGCGAAAAGGAAGATTCTTGCGTGACGGTTGAGTTGATTTTAGAATGTATCATGAATGATCCGAGTGTGCCGATTAAGGCACAGATTGACGGAAGCCGTAAAAAAGAAACAGAAGCACCGACAAAAAAGGAAGAAGCAGAAGCTCCCGACATTTATTTTGATGAGGAACAGAGTGACGAATCAATGGATATTGATGTTGTGTTTGAGTTGACCCGGAAGGTAAAAGAAATCGGGAAAAAGCTTTCCGATACCGTGCTTGGGCAGGAGAAGGCGGTCAGCGTATTCATGGAAGGATATTTTCGTGGAGAGCTGATTGCATTGACGGACAAAAACCGCAAAAGACCCAGATCAATCTTTTTATTTGCCGGACCTCCGGGGGTGGGCAAGACCTTTTTGGCAGAACAGGCGGCAGAATTATTGGATTTACCCTTTGCCCGTTTTGATATGAGCGAGTATAGCGACGAGGAATCTGTGATAGAGTTTTCCGGTAGCGATAAGGTTTATAAAAATGGAAAAAAGGGAAATTTCACCTCGTTTGTAGAGGAGAATCCAAAGTCAGTTGTTTTGTTTGACGAAATTGAAAAAGCGCATATTGTGATCATTCATCAGTTCCTTCAGATGCTGGATGCAGGACGGGCAAGGGATAATTTTACCGATACACAGATTTCCTTAAAAGATGTTATCATGATTTTTACAACCAATGCAGGAAAGCAGTTGTACGAAGAAGCAGAGTGCGGAAACTTTTCGGATATTTCCCGTAAGGTGATTCTGGATGCGTTGAGAACCGATGTCAATCCGCAGACGCAGGTACCTTATTTTCCAGCGGCAATTTGTTCCAGATTTGCATCGGGTAATGTGTTGATGTTCAATCATGTAGAGGCATATCACCTGCGTGAGATTGCAAAGCGTGAGGTGTTGCGCCATGCAGAAAATTTTGAAAAAACCTTTGCCGTTGATGTAAATATTGATAAAAATGTCTATACGACACTTTTGCTGGCAGAAGGTGGAAAGGCGGATGCACGTGTCGTGCGTGCTTCGTCGGAACGCTTTTTTGATGAAGAGGTGTTCGAGCTGTTCCGTCTGATGGGAACAGATGCCGGAGGGAAGCGGATTTCCAATATCCGGGTTGATTTACAGTTGCCGGAGGATCCGGAGGTCCGGTCCTTATTCCGGAATGAGGAGAAGCAGAATGTTCTGCTCTTTTCCGATGCCGGTGCGGCTCTTTGCCGGGGCACATCGGATGATGCCCAGGTTTTATGCACCGGAAGTCCGGAGGAGGCAAAGAAGCTTTTGCAGGAGAAAGAAATCAGCCTGATTGTTCTGGATATCGGTTGTGGAATTCAGAGCAGGAACCAGTATCTGAATATTGAGGATATTGATTCAAAGGCAAGAACGTTTTTAGGTGATATCCGGCAAAAGCATCCGGAAATGCCGATTTATATGCTCCTGATGCCCGGTTGTCAGATTACGAAGGAAGAACGTGATTCCTTCTTAAACCGCGGAGTCAGAGGGTTTATTGAATCGGACGGAACGGAGTATGGTTTCCTGGCGGAAGTGAACAAGCTTTGTGAAAACATCCATCAACAGCACGCAATCCAAACGCTTGCAAAGTCAAATCAGATGGTTACATACGAGACTGCACAAAGTCTTTTGCCGGATGGAAAGACCGCACAGATTCGTCTTTTTGATTTGAAGCTTGCAACTGCAATTAATGCGGAGGATTCTGATAGTATCTTAAGCGGAATTTCAAAGCCGGATGTCCGTATGGAGGATGTCATTGGTGCAGAGGATGCAAAAAAGGAGATTCGTTTGTTTGGCGATATTCTCAAAAATCCGAAGAAATACCGTGGATTGGGCGTAAGAGCACCCAAGGGCATTTTGCTCTACGGGCCTCCGGGAACCGGAAAAACCATGCTGGCAAAGGCAATGGCAAGCGAAATGAATGTAACCTTTATTGCCGCAGAGGGCAATCAGTTTGTAAAGAAGTACATCGGCGAGGGTGCAGAAGCGGTGCATGAGCTTTTCAAAACCGCAAGAAAATATGCACCGACGATACTCTTTATTGATGAAATTGATGCCATTGCAAAGGAACGTACCGGCGAAGAAAAGACCTCCGATGTGCTAACTGCATTCCTGACCGAAATGGATGGCTTTAAAAATAATCCCTCAAAGCCGGTATTTGTACTGGCGGCCACCAATTTTGAGGTGGAACCGGGAAGTGCAAAGAGTCTGGACGAAGCATTGTTACGCCGTTTTGACCGCAGAATTTATGTTGATTTACCGAATCGGGAGGAAAGAGCACGCTATATCCGGTTGTTATTATCGAAAAAACCGATTTTTCAAATCAGCGATGCAATGGTTGAAAATCTTGCACTCCGTTCAACCGGCAGAAGTCTTGCAAATCTGGAATCTGTATTTGACCTTGCGTTACGTAATGCGATTACAGAAAACGAAGCAACGGTAAGCGATTCAATCTTAGAAGAAGCATATGAAATCTTCTGTAGCGGTGAGAAAAGAGAATGGGATGAGGCGGAATTGCACAATACTGCCGTTCATGAGGCAGGTCACGCCATGATATGCCATCTGACCGGCGAAACACCGTCCTATCTGACCATTGTTGCAAGAGGAAAATTCGGTGGCTATATGCAACATGGCGATACCGAGAAAAAAGGAACCTTTACCAAGGAGGAGCTTCTGGGAAGAATCAGAACCTCGTTGGGAGGCCGTGCGGCTGAGTTGGTATATTTCGGGGAACAGAAGGGACTTACAACCGGAGCAAGCGGTGACCTGATTACAGCAAGTCGGCTGGCACGCCAAATTATCTGTAACTATGGTATGAGTAAGGAATTTGGTCTGGCAGTAGTGGATGAACAGGAAGGAATAGAGCTGGCTGGAGAAATCCGCAGATTGGTGAATGAGATTCTGCAGGAGGAATTGCAAAAAGCAATTTCTCTGATTGTAGCAAACCGTGTAAAAATGGAGCGGTTAGTCAATGAGCTGATTCAGAAAAACCGACTGAATGAGCTGGAAATATCAGAAATTCTGAACGGATGAGGAGTGACGGATATGAAATGGTTGATTGCATCGGATATTCATGGCAGTGCCTTTTATGCACAGAAGCTGGTGGAGGCGATAGAACGGGAAGGGGCAGAACGTGTTCTGTTGTTAGGGGATTTGTTGTATCATGGACCGAGAAATGATTTGCCCAAAGACTATCAGCCCAAAAAGGTAATTGATTTGTTGAATGCAAAAAAGGAGAAGCTGCTTTGCGTTCGTGGCAACTGTGACACAGAGGTAGACCAGATGGTGCTGGAATTCCCGATTTTGTCGGATTATGCACTGATTTGTGAGGAGGGTGTCCGTATTTATGCAAGCCATGGTCATAAGTTTTCCCCGCAAAGCTTGCCGCCGCTTGTAAAAGGCGATGTTTTCCTATACGGTCACACACATATTCCTGCATATGAGACGGTCGGGGGCTGTGTGTGTATCAATCCTGGTTCGGTGTCGATTCCAAAGGAGGACAGTCATCACGGATATATGATTTTTGAGAACGGATGCTTTTTCTGGAAAACATTGGAGGGTGAAATTGTCAGAGAAGAATCTGTAAAAACGGATTGACGATAGCTGGGGTTTGTGTTAGAATAGAATTAATAAATCACAAAGGAGAAACAATTATGATTTTAATGCCGAATTTTTTTGAAAAAGAAAACGGAATGGAACGGGGCTATGACCTTGCATCCAGACTGTTGAAGGACAGAATCATTCTTCTGTTCAGCGATATCAATGATGACCTTGCCTGCAGTATTATTGCGCAGATGCTTTATTTGGAGTCGGTGGATCCGGAAAAGGATATTTATCTCTATATCAACTCTCCGGGCGGCTCAGTTAGTGCCGGATTTGGTATCTATGATACCATGAAGCATTTAAAATGTGATGTCTCAACCATTTGTGTCGGCTTGGCGGCAAGCATGGGCGCATTCCTGCTTTCCTCCGGAACAAAAGGAAAACGTGTGTCTCTGGAAAACAGCCAGATTATGATTCATCAGCCTTTGGGCGGTGCCCGTGGACAGGCAACCGATATCGAAATTACTGCAAGAAATATTTTAAGAATCAAGGAACGGCTCAATACGATTCTTGCAAAGAATACGAACCAACCGTATGAAAAAATTTGTCAGGACACCGAACGGGATAACTGGATGTTCCCGGATGAGGCTCTGGCTTACGGCTTGATTGACAAAATTGTGACAGATGAAGAATAATGGCGGGATATGGGGTGTAAAACTTGGTTTTTACATCCCTAATACTTTTAATTGCATAGGAATAAGGTAATAGTAAAAATAATCTGAAAGGAAGGAAAGAAAGATTGACGATGTATACACCGAACCCAATCAAAACAGATGATATGATTCTGAGTGATGAAATTTTAGCACTTTCGGAGCTGCTTGCAAAAAATACGCATGAGGTCTGGGCGCAGGGAAGAATTTCTGATGGCTGGAGGTATGGAGAAAAAAGAGACGATCGGGAAAAATTGCACCCTTGTCTGGTGGCGTATGAGGAATTGTCGGAGGCGGAAAAGGATTACGACAGAAATACTGCGTTGGAGACATTAAAGCTGATTATAAAGCTGGGTTATACCATAGAAAGAAAATGAGCAAGGGACGTACTTTTCGAGGAGGATTTGTATGATTTATGTCATGTCAGATTTGCATGGTTACTATGAACCTTATATTGCAATGCTTGAAAAAATCCAACTTCAAAAAGAGGATACCCTCTATATTTTAGGAGATGTCATTGACCGGGGACCGGACGGAATCCGGATTTTGCAGGACATGATGAAACGTCGGAATGTTGTCGGGATGATGGGAAATCATGAGCTGATGGCATATCGTGTTCTGAGCCGGTTATGTGTAGAGGTTACGGAGGAGAATGCTGAAACACAGCTTGATTATCAGACCATGTGCCAATGGCAAAACTGGATGGAAAATGGCGGAAGACCAACACAGGATGCGTTTTCGGCATTGCACCATGCACAACAGATGCGGATTTTAGAATATATTGAAGAGTTTTCGGTGTATGAAACCATCACCGTCGATGGACGGGAGTTTGTGTTGGTGCATGGAGGGTTGCATGATTTCTCTTTGGAAAAAGAGCTATGGGAATATGAGCTTTATGATATGGTCTGGACGAGGGGCGACTATGAGAAGGTCTATTATCCGGACAAATATCTGGTGACCGGTCATACACCGACTTGCCTGATTGATGAAGCTTATCGGGGAAGAATTTATCGAAAGAATAATCATATCGCAATAGACTGCGGAATGAGTGCTCACATTGCACTTGGATGTATTTGTCTGGATACCATGGAAGAATTTTATGTTTTATAGGTAAGTGCAATGTAAAAGAGGCTGTTGCGTTAAACAAATATCGTGTATAAAAATTCATTTTCTTGCTTTATAGGAAACTTCGTTCCTATAAAGCAAAAAGAATTTAATGCCCGTGCGAAATTTTCCGCTAATAGCGGAAACGCACATGGGCGTAACAAAGCGACCTGCTTCTTCTTACCGCCTTATATAAATTTGAAATTACCTGCAAATTTAGAGGCGGTTGCGGCGAAGCCGCTTTGTTGTAGGGGGCGATGCCCACATCGCCCCGTAATTCGGGCGGATGTAGGCATCCGCCCCTACAATTTTGAATAAAATATACACAAAAATGTTTCATGCAATCGCCTCTTTTGGTTTATCCCAATAAAACATCCGAAATCAACATAATGCAAAAGCCTGCTAACAAAGCATAGGTTGCACCACGTTCGCTTCCATGTGCGTGTGTTTCCGGAATCATCTCATCGCTGATGACATAAAGCATAGTTCCGCCTGCAAAAGCCAATGCAAATGGAAGAATTGCAGAGGCAAGGCTGACTGCAAAATATCCGATGAGTGTGCCGATTACTTCAACAACCCCGGTCAGCATTGCACAAATCAGCGTTTTTTTCGGTGTTACACCTGCAGCAAGCATCGGTGCAATAATCACCATTCCCTCAGGAATATTCTGCAATGCAATTCCACCGGCGATAAATAGCGCCTGTGCATCATTTCCGGAACCAAAGCCGACACCGGCAGCAATTCCTTCGGGCAGATTGTGGATTGCAATTGCAGTCACAAACAACAGAACCTTACTGAGATTTGCGTTGTGATGCGTTTCGGAATCTGTGCCAATCAGCTTGTGCATATGCGGAACCAGCTTATCAATCAGGTTCAGGCAGAATGCGCCGGTAAAAATTCCGATTACCGTAATCAGGATGCCGTAAGTGCCTCCATATTCCAAAGAAGGTAATATCAATCCCAGCACAGCGGCAGAAAGCATGACACCTGCGGCGAAGGAAAGTACAATATCGGAAAACCGATGCGACATTTTCCGGAAGATAAAACCAATCAGCGCACCGATTACCGTTGCCCCGCCAACGCCCAAGGCGGTGAGTAATACCAATTTCATAAGAATCCCTCTATGCGATTATAACACTAAGGACGGAGCGGTATAAACTCTGGTTGCAAGCTCGCTGTTGAGCATATAAAGGCTCTTAGGATCAGAACCGAACAATTCCATTTTTGTGATTAAATCATTGGCATTGGTTTCTTCTTCGCCCTGCTCCTTCACGAACCAATCCAGAAATTGCATGGTGCGGAAATCCTTTACTGCATATGCAGCAGCATAGATGTCGTTGATTAAGGAGGTTACAAGAATTTCATGCTCTAAACCTGCCTTTAACACGTTCATGTCGCTGTCTAAAACCTTGTCCGGTTTTGCGATTGCTTCTAAGGTTACCTTTTCGTTGTTGTTCTGCAGATAGCGGTAGAACAGCATTGCGTGGTCACGCTCTTCCTGTGCCTGGATATAGTACCAGTTTGCAAAGCCGTCCAAGCCTCTGTCCTCAAAGTAGTTGGAAAAATCGAGGTACAGATATGCAGAATATAGTTCCTTGTTGATTTGTTGATTGAGCAAAGCTCTAACTTGTTCATTTAACATAGAAATGACCTCCCAATTTTTTTCTTTTATTTTATCACATTTTTTTGTAAAATTCAATCAAAAATTAAAAACATTTTCCGTCCTTACAATCTTCTGCCGAACCGCAACGGTAGCAAAGCTCATTCGGGCATTGGCTGGTGCTGAAAAAGCCGACCAGATTATTTACCGTGGTTTCGGCAATGTTGGATAATGCTTCTTCGGTCAAGAATGCCTGATGTGAGGTGACAATGACGTTGGGCATGGAAATCAACCGGGCAAGGGTGTCATCCTCCATGATATGACCGGAAAAATCTTCAAAGAAGAAATCCGATTCTTCCTCATAAACGTCCAGACAAGCAGCTCCCACCTGACGGGATTTGATGCCGGCAAGCAAGGCCTCTGCCTCTACCAAGGCACCACGGGAGGTATTCAATAGTACCACACCCCGTTTACACTTTGCAAGCGATTCTTCATTGATGATATGATGCGTGTCCTCAGTCAACGGACAATGCAAGGAGATAATATCGCTGTTTGCAAACAGCTCGTCCAAAGAGACATAACGAATGGTGTCTCCATTGTCCAGACCGTTTGCCGGGAATTTATCAAAGGCAAGCACCTTCATACCAAAGCCGCGGCAGATATCAATAAATACTCTGCCGATACGTCCAGTTCCGATAACACCGACTGTTTTTCCGTACAAATCAAAGCCGGTCATACCGGACAAGCTGAAGTTAAAATCTCTGGTGCGGATATATGCCTTGTGAATCCGACGGATGGAGGTCAGAAGCATTGCCATTGTATGCTCAGCTACTGCATAGGGAGAATATGCCGGTACCCGCAGAACATGAATTTTTCCAAAGGCGTGCTTCATATCAACATTGTTAAAGCCGGCACACCGCAGTGCAACCACAGTTACCCCTAATTCGTACAAACGGTCAATGACTGCAGCATTCACGGTATCGTTTACAAATACACAAACACCGTCATAGCCTGCGGCTAAGTCTACTGTATCCTCGTTTAATTTGGTTTCAAAATATTTGAACTTGATTCCGTGTTCGTTACCGTATTTGTCAAAGGACGGTTTGTCATAAGGTTTTGTATCAAAAAATGCAATTTTCATATTCATCTCTTCCTTTCATTCTTATTGTAACACATTTCCATATAGATATTCTGTTGAATTTTCAACAAAAAGAAAATTTTGTCAATTTTTCTAAAAAAGAAAGGTGTTGTATGAAATAAAATGATTACTTTTTCAGTATATTGGCGATTGCCTGAGCGACATATCCGGCACCGAGCTTGGCTTCTTCTAATGTGTTTCCGTTGGAGCCAACCTCTAAAATAACACTTCCGGTGCTGATTTGTTGGTTGAACCGTTCTTCCCGCAGATAAATCGGACGCATCAGATTGGGATAAAGCTTGCTTGCTTCTGCCTGAATTTTGCAGGCGAGCTTTAGATTTTCCTGCCAGTAGTCGTGAGTAAGCAGGGCGTTTGAACCAATGACAAACATACATTGTGCCACCTTTTCACCGTTGATGTCCGTCGCAACCTTGACCTTGGTGCCGTCCTCCTGCGTGATGCCGTCCCGATGAACGTCTAAAATGACACGGATGCCGGGATGTTCTGCCATCCGGCTTTTTGCAGTTGCTAAGGCTCGGTTGTATGCACCGTTGTAGGAGGGGTAATCGTGTACGGTTGTGTCATGATAAACGCCGATTCCGTGATTGCGGAGGACTTTTGCAATTTCGGCACCGACGGTAACAATATTTTTTGTCTCGTCCAGGTTGCGGTCAGAGTCTCCGGTGAAAGAATATTCTCCGGAGGCATAGCTTTCTGTGGTGTGGGTATGTATAATCAGAACCTGAACAGTGCCGTCTGCGGTGATGCGGAAGCCAAGCGGTTCTTTTAATAGTGCCGGTACATCAACCGGGAGAGAGGTTTTGTTTGCGATTTCCGGACTTGATTTGATGTTGTATTCTGCAATCGGTTTTTGTTCCGGTGCGACGGTTGGATTTGGTGTTGTAGCCGGCGGTGCGGTAGGGGAGGGAACAGGCGTTGGTGCGGGTAGGGAGAATAAGGCCTGTGAATCTGACAGAATTTCAATTGGATTTTCCGGGTTAAAGCCGAGGATGGATTCTAAAATCCGGGACTTGTCCGGAAGTGGGGAATCGGCATTGAATTGGGTCCGGATGATGGTCTGATAAAAGCTTTCAGAAAAGGAAAGCTGTTGCGTGGCTTTCGGAATTAAAACTGTGAGTATTATGCCGGATAAAATCATAATACAAAAAATGAGGCCGGTAAAACGAAGTCGCCTGAGAGAAATAATGAACGTGGTAAATTTAAATTTTTTCACATTTGCACCTTCTTGTCCCGTTGTTTGATTTTTCTACTTGTTTTATTCTACTGACAGAAGGAAAAAAATATAACCAAAAAAATAATAAATTTTTTTGAAAAAATGCTTGCTTTTTTGAATTGCGTGTGGTATAATATTATTCGTTGAGTGAGAGGGTGACTCTTGCGGTAATAAAATAAAATGCGGATATGGCGGAATTTAAGTGAGGCTCTAAATCTTTGATTTAGCAAGACGAACTTATGCAAGCGAACAAGGTGAGTCGCTGGCAGACTTGTCTGACATTTCCGCACAAACAAATTATATATTAAAATGCGGATATGGCGGAATTGGCAGACGCGCTAGATTCAGGTTCTAGTGGTAGCAATACTGTGCAGGTTCAAGTCCTGTTATCCGCACCAGAAAAAATGACAAGTTTCGACTTGTCATTTTTTCAGTTATATTTGCCTATGGCAAGTGATATTGCTATGCAGTTATATTCGGCAAATGCCGAGTGATATTGTGCTTCGCACAGTTTATGGGCAAATATAATATCACTGAAACCATAGGTTTCAATATCACTTTTGATTTATCAATAATATCACTCCATCGAAGATGGAATAAAACTAAAAACTGACACGTTATGAACACTCTTTTTTTGTTTTATTAAATAGTACACCATTTACCGACTTCATAAATCACTGCGGTCTGACCGTCTGCCAATATTACGGCAGACGACCATCTCTTTGTAATTTTGCCGCCTGCGAAAATATATTGCTCAAAAACGGCGAGCAATATATTTTCACACCCTCCCCGTCGGCAAAGGTGTAACACACTACATTTTGCAAGCAAAGAAGTGTGCCAAACGTTCCCTTTGGATTCCCTAAAAAGAGTATATATCTGCAATTACGACGCAGTTATATACTCTTTTTCTAATCATCACATAGGCATCGAGCCTTGTGATGATTACATAGTAAATGTTGTTAGCTTACAAATTTACTATGTTGATTAATTTATCCCATACATAGGATAAATTAAATCAGAAACCGCTTTCATTTGCAAAAATGAATCGCTTTCTAATGAAACAAAACAACCACTTTTTTATTCAATTATCGCAATAATCTGTGTGATGAACTTGCTTTTATCTTTATGTTGTGGCGGTCCT
>SVJN01000030.1 GCA_015068965.1 Oscillospiraceae bacterium | reverse complement strand
GTTTTTAACGAAAAAAAGAAGAAAAAAGCTTGCAATTATGCGAAATATTGTTTATAATAGTATTGTTGTGACACTTGACAAACGATGAAGCGGGAGGTTGCGGATATCAAATCCGGTTTTTCCGTGGAGAATGTCCGATTCATGAAACCGGGCGACAGGTCACGCTGCAAATGAAGAAAGTATACACACCATGCAAGCCGGTTCTTCTTGTACTGCCAATGGGTACGGGAAAAAGTGCTTGTTGATAAGACGGGAGAGTTGCGCCTGTCTTTTAGTGATGTGTGCCGTACAATTGGGGTTTTATGCCATAAAATCCGCTTGTATGCAGGTAAATGCGGCGAGAATGACTACCCGGAATGCGTTTTGCAGTTCGGGTTTTATTTTGAGGGTGGATAGAAACACCCGGCGATGTGTAACATCAAGGGCTGTCGTGCGAGAACACAATGATAAGAGTGTCGCTTGCCATCACAACAAGGCAATGCCTTGCAAAGAGCCAAGAGACGCTCGAAAAAAATCAAAATAGGAGGGAAAAGTATGGCAGCAAATCAAAAAATCAGAATCAAGTTGAAGGCTTATGACCATGCAATCTTAGACCAATCCGCAGAGAAGATTGTTGAGATTGCAAAGAGAACCGGCGCAAAGGTATCAGGTCCGATTCCTCTGCCGACCGACAAGGAAATCATCACCATCTTGAGAGCGGTTCATAAGTACAAAGATTCTCGTGAGCAATTTGAAAGAAGAACTCACAAAAGACTGATTGATATCGTTGTTCCGGGTGCAAAAACCATGGAAGCGTTAATCAAGCTTGATTTACCGGCTGGCGTTGAAATCAACGTAATCCAGAAGTAAATCCGATTTTGCAAAAGCTGCAGAATCAACAAATCGCAGTAACCGGATTCCGGTTATGATGCAGGTCAATGTTCCCGTTTGCTTTTTTATGGGAACCAATAACTGTTAAGAAAGGATGAAAGACATGAAAAAAGCAATTTTAGGCACAAAGCTGGGTATGACTCAGATTTTTGATGCAGACGGAAAAGTAATTCCGGTAACCGTAGTTGCAGCAGGTCCTTGCGTTGTTGTTCAGAAGAAGACAACCGACAATGACGGCTATGAAGCAGTTCAGGTTGGCTACGGCGAAGTAAAGGAGAAGTCCTTGAACAAGCCGCAAAAAGGTCAATTTGCAAAGGCTGATGTTGCAAACAAGAAGTATTTGAGAGAGTTTAGACTGGATGACTGCTCTGCACTCAACGTAGGTGACGAAATCAAGGCTGATATTTTTGAAGCTGGTGAAAAGATTGATGTAACCGGCATCAGCAAGGGTAAAGGTTTCGCAGGTCCGATGAAGAGATGGGGACTCCACAGAGGTCCGATGTCTCACGGTTCCGGATATCATAGAGGTTCCGGTTCTATGGGCGCTTGCTCCAACCCGGGTCGTGTTATGAAGGGCAAGAAGTTGCCGGGACACATGGGTGTTGTAAGAGTAACCGTTCAGAATCTGGAAGTTGTTAAAGTAGACGCTGAACAGAACTTAATCCTCGTAAAGGGTGCCGTTCCGGGTAACAAGGGCGGACTCGTTACACTCAGAAACAGCGTTAAAGCGTGATTGGATCAGGAAAGGAGGAATAAACTATGCCAACAGTAGCTGTATATAACATGGAAGGCGCAAAGGTCGGCACTATGGAAGTGAGCGAAGCGATTTTTGCAGCAGAAGTGAATAAAGCGGTGTTGCATCAGGTAGTAACAAATTACCTTGCAAACCAAAGACAGGGCACACAAAGCACAAAGACCCGTACAGAAGTACGCGGCGGTGGTATCAAGCCCTGGCGTCAGAAGGGAACAGGCCGTGCAAGACAGGGAAGTATCCGTGCTCCGCAATGGACAGGCGGTGGTGTTGCATTAGGACCCAAGCCCCGTGATTACAGATATAGCATTAACAAAAAAGTGAAGAAGATTGCATTGAAATCTGCACTTTCCGCAAAATATGAGGCTTATGAGATTTTCGTTATCGAGGATCTGAAGATGGATGAAATCAAGACTGCTACCATCGCTAAGATGTTGAAGGCTTTAGACATCAACACCAAGGCTTTGATTGTAACTGCAGAATGTGACGAAAACATCTATAAGTCTGCAAGAAACATTAAGGGTGTTACCCCGACATACGTTGGAACACTCAACACTTACGAAGTCCTCAAGCATGACAAGTTTGTTGTGTCCAAGGAGGCAATTGCCAAGATTGAGGAGGTGCTTTCCTAATGACATACGCACACGATATTATCAGAAAGCCGATTATCTCCGAGCGCAGCATGGAGCCGGTATTCGATAAAAGCGGTAAGCAAATTAACAAGTACACCTTTGAAGTAGCTGTAAACGCAAACAAGATTCAGATTAAAAAGGCTGTTGAAGAAGTGTTCGGCGTTCAGGTTGCTGATGTAAACACCATGCGTGTTATGGGTAAGGTGAAGAGAATGGGCAGATACGAAGGCCGCAGAGCTTCCTGGAAGAAGGCAATCGTAACATTAAAGCCTGAAAGCAAGACCATTGAATTTTTTGAAATGTAATCCTACATTTTAAATTGCGAGGTGCCTCCGGCACCGACTGATAAATTCAGATAAGGAGTGAAACAAATGGCTATCAGAAAATTTAAGCCGACTTCTCCTGCAAGAAGATTTATGACTGTTTCGGATTTCGCTGAAATCACTAAGAAGTCTCCGGAACGTTCCTTATTGGAATCTTTAAAGAAGAACGCAGGTAGAAACTCTTACGGCAGAATTACCGTTCGTCACAGAGGCGGCGGCAACAGACAAAAATACAGAATCATTGATTTCAAGAGAAATAAGGATGGAATGAATGCAACTGTTATTGGTATCGAGTACGATCCGAACAGAAGCGCTAACATCGCTCTGATTCAATACGAAGACGGCACCAAGTCCTACATCATTGCTCCGCAGGGTTTGACCGACGGAGACGTGGTTGTATCCGGTGTAGGTGCTGACATTAAGCCGGGTAACGCTTTGTTCATCAAGGATATTCCGGTTGGTACACTGATTCACAACATTGAAATTTATCCGGGCAAGGGTGCTCAGCTGGTTCGTTCCGCTGGTAACTCCGCTCAGTTGATGGCAAAAGAAGGCGACTATGCACAGGTTCGTCTGCCGTCCGGAGAAGTTCGTATGATTCGTTTGGATTGTAAAGCAACCATCGGTATCGTAGGTAACCAACAGCATGAAAACATTTCTATCGGTAAAGCAGGTAGAAAACGTCACATGGGTTGGAGACCGACCGTTCGTGGTGTCGTTATGAACCCGAATGACCATCCGCACGGCGGTGGTGAAGGTAAATCTCCGATCGGTCGTCCGGCTCCTGTAACTCCGTGGGGTAAGCCTGCTTTGGGTTACAAGACCAGAAAGAAGAAGAATAAGACCGATAAGTTTATCGTAAAGAGAAGAAACGCGAAATAAGAATTTGACAATTCCGAAAGGAGGAAATAAAGAATGGGCAGATCACTGAAAAAAGGACCTTTCGTCGAAGAGCGTTTGATGGGCAGAATCGAGGCTATGAATGCTGCTAACGAGAAGAAGGTAGTTAAAACATGGTCAAGAGCTTCCACAATCTTCCCCGAAATGGTAGGTCATACAATTGCTGTTCATGATGGAAGAAAGCATGTTCCCGTATTTATCAGCGAGGATATGGTAGGTCACAGATTGGGAGAGTTCGCTCCGACAAGAACTTATAAAGGTCATGCCGGCGCTAAGACTTCCAGATAATTGAGTAACAAGATTTTGAGATAGAGTTTGAAAGGAGGAATCCATACCATGGAAGCACGTGCAATTTTGAGATATGCTCGTATTTCTCCCAGAAAGGTGAAAATTGTTCTGGATTTAATCAGAAACAAGCCGGTGGGTGTTGCTATGGGTATCTTGAAGAATACTCCGAAGTCCGCAAGTGAGTATTTAGAAAAACTGTTAAAGTCTGCAATCGCAAATGCAGAGAACAATCACAATATGGATGTCAACAATTTATACGTTTCCGAGTGCTTTGCAACACAGGGACCGACTCTTAAGAGAGTAAGACCCCGTGCACAGGGCAGAGCGTTCAGAATCATGAAGAGAACAAGCCATATTACTTTAGTTTTAAAGGAAAAAGAATAATCGAAAAAGGAGGTAATTCCTAATGGGACAAAAGGTTAATCCGCACGGTCTTAGAGTCGGTGTCATTAAGGACTGGGATTCTAAGTGGATTGCAGGTAAAAAAGAATTCGGAGACCAGTTGGTTGAAGATTACAATATCAGAAAGTTCGTGAAAAAGGCATGCTACGATGCAGGAATCGCTAAGATTGTCATCGAGCGTAAGCAGAACAAGGTTTTTGTTACCATCCATGCTTCTAAGCCGGGTATCATCATCGGTAAGGCTGGCGCTGAAATCGAAAAGATGAAGACTCAGCTCGAAAAGATGACCAAGAAGGGTGTTAACATCAACATCATGGAAGTAAAATCACCGGATACCAATGCACAGCTCGTTGCTGAAAATATCGCAGCACAGTTGGAAAGAAGAATTTCCTTCAGACGTGCAATGAAGCAGGTGATGGGCAGAGCTATGAGATTAGGAATCAAGGGTATCAAGACCAGTGTTTCCGGTCGTGTAGGCGGTGCTGAAATCGCAAGAACAGAACAATATCATGAGGGTACAATTCCTCTGCAGACTTTGAGAGCTGATATCGACTACGGTTTTGCAGAAGCTGCAACAACCTACGGTATTCTCGGTGTTAAGGTCTGGATTTATAAGGGCGAAATTCTGCATGACTCCAAGAGAATGGAAGCTTCCGCAGAAAAGCCTGAAAGACGCGAAAGACGCGACAGAAGACCGAAGGGAGGCAAATAATCATGTTGTTACCTAAGAGAGTGAAATACAGAAGAGTTATGCGTGGCAGAATGAAGGGAAAAGCAACACGCGGCAACGTTGTTTCCAACGGTGAATTTGGTCTGCAGGCATTAGAGCCTTCCTGGATTACTTCCAGACAGATCGAAGCTGCCCGTATCGCTATGACCAGATACACCAAAAGAGGTGGTCAGGTCTGGATTAAGATTTTCCCGGATAAGCCGATTACACAAAAGCCGGCTGAAACTCGAATGGGTTCCGGTAAAGGTAGCCCTGAGTACTGGGTTGCAGTTGTTAAGCCCGGCAGAGTGATGTTTGAAATCGGCGGTGTAAGTGAGGAGGTTGCTCGTGAGGCGCTTCGTCTCGCTATGCACAAGCTGCCGATTAAGTGCAAGTTTGTAAAACGTGAAGCAGAGGATGGTGAATAAGAATGAAAGTACAAGAGCTTAGAGAATTATCTTCAGCTGAATTGACCGAAAAGCTGGCTCAATGCAAGCAAGAGCTTTTCAACTTGAGATTTCAAAACGCTATCAATCAGCTGGAAAATCCCAGAAGAATCGATGACGTAAAGAAAACAATCGCTCGGATTAAGACCATCATTCATGAAAGAGAATTAGAAGGCGCTGCAATCTAAGTTGCACACTTTGGTTTAATTGATTGAAACGTCAGATAATACAATTTTTGTTGTATGAAAGGAGGACCTGAAATGGCAGAAAGAAACAGCCGTAAGGTAAAAATCGGTAAGGTTATCAGCAATAAGATGGATAAAACCATTGTTGTTGCCATTGAATACAGAGTAAAGCATCCGCTTTACGGAAAAATTGAAAAGAGAACCTATAAGCTCAAGGCTCATGATGAAGAAAACATCTGCGCAAGAGGCGATAAGGTTAAGGTTATGGAAACCAGACCGCTTTCTAAGGATAAGAGATGGAGACTGGTTGAGATTGTAGAAAAGGCTCAGTAATCGACTGTGCCGGAAAGGAGAAGTAATCATGATCCAGCAACAAACACTTTTGAGAGTCGCTGACAATACCGGTGCAAAAGAAGTAATGTGTATCCGTGTAATCGGTGGTTCCAAAAAGAGATATGCAGCAGTTGGCGACGAAATCATCTGCTCTGTTAAAAAGGCAACACCGGGCGGCGTTGTTAAAAAGGGTGATGTGGTAAAGGCTGTTGTGGTTAGAACTGTTAAAGAAACCAGACGTCCGGATGGTTCCTATATTAGATTTGATGAAAACGCAGCTGTTATCGTTAAAGATGACAAAAATCCCAGAGGTACCCGTATCTTTGGCCCTGTAGCAAGAGAGCTCAGAGATAAAGAGTACATGAAGATTTTGTCATTGGCTCCCGAAGTACTGTAAGGAGGTGCGAAGCAATGAAAAAATTACATGTAAAGCGTGGAGATTTGGTAGAAGTAATCTCCGGTAAGGATAAAGGCAAGCAGGGTAAGGTTGTGACTGCATTCCCGGCAGCCGGCAAAGTTGTTGTTGAAGGTGTTGCTTTGGTTAAGAAGCACCAGAAGGCAAGAATGCAGGGGCAGGAAAGCGGCATTATCACCATGGAAGCAGCAATTGACGCATCAAACGTATTAAGAGTTTGCTCCAAGTGCGGTAAGGCAGCCAGAACCGGCGTTAAGATTTTGGAGGATGGCTCCAAGGTTAGATACTGCAAAAAGTGTCAAGAAGTATTTAACGACTAATTTTTGAGAGGAGGTTTATTCATACAATGTCCAGAATGCAAGATATGTATAAAGCGGAAGTAGCTCCTGCTTTAATGACAAAGTTTGGCTACAAGAGCGTCATGCAGATTCCGAAGCTTGAGAAGATTGTTATCAACATCGGTATGAGTGATGCGAAAGAAAATCCGAAGGTTATTGATGCTGCTATGAATGATCTTGCTTTGATTACAGGTCAACAACCGGTAATTACAAAGGCAAGAAAGTCTGTTGCAAACTTCAAGCTCAGAGAAGGTATGAATATCGGCTGTAAGGTAACCTTAAGAGCAGACAAAATGTATGAGTTCTTAGATAGATTGTTCAACGTTGCTCTCCCCCGTGTAAGAGACTTCAGAGGTATTAACCCGAATTCCTTCGACGGCAGAGGTAACTACGCACTCGGCGTAAAGGAACAATTGATTTTCCCTGAAATTGACTACGATAAGATTGACAAAATCAGAGGTATGGATATCATCATTGTTACAACTGCAAAGACTGACGAAGAAGCTCGTGAGCTGTTAAGCCTGATGGGCGCACCGTTCGTACGCAGCTAAGAAGGAGGAGTAACATGGCTAAGAAATCTATGGTTGTAAAACAACAAAGAAAGCCGAAGCATTCCACACAAGCATATACCAGATGTAAGATTTGCGGCAGACCGCACGCATATCTCAGAAAGTTTGGTATTTGCCGTATTTGCTTCAGAGAACTTGCTTACAAGGGTCAGATTCCCGGCGTAAGAAAGGCAAGCTGGTAAAAACTATTCAGAAATTATTCATACGAATTCCTACAGAATTTGGAAGGAGGTAAATTTAATGCAAATTACGGATCCTATTGCAGATATGTTAACTCGTATCAGAAATGCGAATTCCGCAAGACATGAGACAGTTGATGTTCCCGCTTCTAACATGAAGAAGGCGATTGCTGAAATCTTAAACGAAGAGGGATATATTAAAGGTTATCAGATTATTGAAGACGGTAAACAAGGTGTAATCAGAATTGCTTTAAAGTACGGCCCCGCAAAGGAACGGGTTATCAGTGGTTTAAAGAGAGTTTCTAAGCCGGGCTTGAGAATGTACGCTGGTGCAGACGAGCTCCCCAGAGTTTTAAAGGGCTTAGGAATTGCGATTCTGTCCACATCTAAGGGTGTTATGACCGATAAGGCTGCCAGAAAAGAGAACATTGGCGGCGAGGTTCTGGCATTCGTTTGGTAATTAGGGTTTTATCCCGCATGAACTGAAAACCTGCCAGATGGCAGAGAAAATTTAAGTTAAGGAGGATTCTATCGATGTCAAGAATCGGTAAATTGCCAATCACTGTTCCCGCTGGCGTGGACGTGAAAATTGGCGCAGACAACGAAATTACGGTAAAAGGCTCTAACGGTACATTAACCAGAAAGCTTCATCCGGATATGATTATTAAGCTCGCTGACGGTGTAATCACTGTAGAACGCCCGTCAGAGGAGAAAATGCACAAGGCATTACACGGCTTAACCCGTACCTTGATTAACAACATGGTAATCGGTGCAACCACCGGCTTTACCAAGGAACTGGAAATCAACGGTGTTGGTTACAGAGCACAAATGCAAGGAAAGACACTGGTCTTAGGTTTGGGTTATTCTCATCCGGTTGAATATACTCCGGTAGAGGGTATCACAATTGAAGTTCCTGCTCCCAACAAGATTATCGTAAAGGGTGCTAACAAGGAAGTTGTTGGCGAAACCGCTGCAAAAATCAGAGAGTACAGAATGCCGGAACCGTATAAGGGCAAGGGTATTAAGTACGTTGATGAGGTAATCAGACGCAAAGAGGGTAAAGCAGGCGGTAAGAAGAAATAAGAAAGGAGTGTTCTTAAATGGTAAACAAACAAAGTAGTAATGTTGCAAGATTGAGACGTCATGAAAGAGTCAGAAAGAACATCTCCGGAACTGCGGAGAGACCACGTCTGAATGTGTACAGAAGTTCAAAGCATATCTACGCTCAGATTATTGACGATGTGAAGGGTGTTACCCTGGTAAGCGCATCCAGCCTGGAAAAAGAGTTCGGTGAAAACTACGGTGGAAACTGCGACGCTGCAAAGGCTGTTGGCGCATTGGTAGCAAAGAAAGCATTGGAAAAAGGAATTAAAGCTGTGGTATTCGACAGAGGCGGATACATTTATCACGGAAGAGTTGCTGCTCTTGCTGAAGGTGCAAGAGAAGGCGGCTTGGAATTCTAATAAAAGGAGGTAGATTTTGTGGCTGAGAGAATTGACGCATCAACACTTGATATTCAAGAAAAGTTGGTTGAAATTAACCGTGTTGCGAAGGTTGTAAAGGGTGGTAGAACATTCCGTTTTAGCGCACTGATGGTTGTTGGAGACGGCAACGGTCATGTAGGCTGCGGTACCGGTAAGGCTGCCGAAATCCCCGATGCAATCCGCAAAGGTATTGAGGATGCAAAGAAGAACATGATTACTGTTCCGCTGGTTGGTACAACCATTCCTCACGAAGTAATCGGTGAATTCGGTGCAGGCAGAGTTTTGATTAAGCCTGCAAAAGAAGGTACCGGTGTTATCGCAGGCGGCGCAGCAAGAGCTGTGTTAGAGCTTGCTGGTGTAAAAGACATCAGAACTAAGTGCTTGCGTTCTAACAATAAAAAGAATGTAGTAAAAGCTACAATTGCAGGTTTGGCTGATTTAAAGCAAGCTGATGAAGTTGCTCAATTAAGAGGTAAAACCGTTGACCAAATCAGAGGTTAAGGAGGTACCACAATGGCTAAATTAAACGTTAAGTTGGTAAAAAGCACAATCGGTTGCAAGCAGGATCAGATTGCAACTGTTGCAGCTCTGGGTTTGAAGAAAATCAGAGATGTAAAAGAACACAATGATACTCCGCAAATCAGAGGTATGATCAAAAAGGTATCTCATTTAGTGGAAGTGGAAGAAATCTAAATAATACAAAAGGAGGTGCAGCAAATGAGATTAGACGAACTACAACCTGCTGAGGGCTCAAAGTTCTCATCAAAAAGAGTAGGAAGAGGTATTGGCTCCGGTACCGGTAAGACTTCCGGTAAGGGTCATAAGGGTCAGAACGCACGCTCCGGCGGCGGTGTAAGACCGGGCTTTGAAGGTGGACAGATGCCTTTGTACAGACGTTTGCCGAAGAGAGGTTTTACAAATATATTTGCAAAGCAGTATGTTACAATTAACGTAGAGGACTTGAACAAGTTCGAGGATGGTACTGTTGTAACAGCAGAACTTTTAAAGGAAAGCGGTGTTGTAAGCAAGACTTTGGACGGAATCAAGATTCTCGGCCGTGGCGAGCTTACAAAGAAGCTTGAGGTTAAGGTTGCCAAATTCAGCGCATCTGCCGTTGAAAAAATTGAAAAAGCAGGCGGAAAGGCTGAGGTGATTTAATATGTTTCAGACTATCCGAAACGCATTTAAAATCCCCGACCTGAGAAAGAGAATTTGGTTTACTTTGTTTTTATTGGCAGTTTTCCGGTTCGGCGCACATATTCCGGTACCGTATCTGGATGCAAGCTTTATGCAAATGTTTTTGAGCGGAGGCGGAATGGACCTCTTCTCAATGTTTGATGTGTTCACCGGTGGTGCATTCTCGAATGCAACCGTAATGGCACTGGGTGTTTCCCCGTACATTAACGCATCAATTATCATTCAACTCCTGACTGTTGCTATCCCCGCTTTAGAGCGTCTGGCAAAGGAAGGCGTTGAAGGTAGAAAAAAGATTAACAACATCACCCGTTATGTTGGTATCGCACTGGCTTTTGTACAAGGTGCAGGTTTGTACGTAACCCTTCATAACATGGGTATTGAAATGAATCAGCAGGTATTCTCTAATACCGGCGCATTAGGCTTCTTCGTAATCACCCTAACCTTTACCGCAGGTACTGCGTTCATCGTATGGTTGGGCGAATTGATTACCGAAAAGGGCTTAGGAAACGGTGTTTCTTTGATTATTTTTGCCGGTATCGTTTCTGCGATTCCGGGTGGAATCAAGAGTGTTTATGAGACCTACCTGAGTGCAAACGTATCCATCAAGAGCGTTGCAATGGCTGCATTAATCGTGATTTTTGCAATCGGCGCAATTGTTCTGGTTGTACTGTTTAACTCTGCTGAGAGAAAGATTCCGGTACAGTACGCAAAGCGTGTTGTGGGAAGAAAGATGTACGGCGGTCAAAGCACCAACATCCCGATTAAGGTTGTTTCAGGCGGTGTTATGCCGATTATCTTCGCATCCAGCATTATGGCATTCCCGCAGACCGTTGTTCGTCTGGCAACAGGCGGAAACCTGCCGGGACCCGGTGATTTTGGATACACCATTTTGAGCTGCTTGTCAGCAGGCTATGGAAGTGGCTGGACAGATATTGTTTACTCTGTTTTATACTTCCTCTTAATTATCTTCTTCACATACTTCTATTCATCTATTCAGTTCAATCCGATTGAACTGGCGAATAATATGAAGAAGAATGGCGGCTACATTCCGGGCTACAGACCGGGTAAGCCGACCAGCGACTTTATCTCTAAGGTTTCTAACAGATTGAACCTTGCAGGTGCATTGTTCCTCGGCTTTATCGCTGTACTGCCGGTTGTTGCCGGTGCAGTATTCGGAATTGCAAACCTGCAGATTGGCGGAACATCCTTGCTGATTATGGAAGGTGTTGCATTAGAAACTGTAAGACAGTTAGAGTCACAGATGGTAATGCGTCATTATAAAGGATTTTTGGAATAGGATATAGAAAGGCGGCGTTCACAATGAAATTGATTTTATTGGGCCCTCCGGGAGCCGGAAAAGGAACACAGGCCGAAATCCTTTCTCAAAAGCTGGGCATTGACACCATTTCAACCGGTGTCATGCTCAGAACCGCAATCCGAGAAGGAACCGAGCTTGGTTTAAAAGCACAAGGCTATATCAATGCCGGTGAGCTTGTTCCGGATGAGCTGGTAGTAGGCATTGTTAAGGAGCGTCTGAGTCAGGACGATTGTAAGAAGGGATTCATTTTAGACGGATTCCCGAGAACAACCGCTCAGGCAGAAGCATTGACTGCATCGGGTGTTGAAATTGATAAGGTTCTTTCCTTAGAGGTTTCGGACGAAGCAATCATTGAACGTCTTTCCGGTCGGAGAGAATGTAAAGCTTGCGGAACTCCTTATCATGTAGTATATAAGCCCTCGTCAGCAGGCGATAAATGCTCTGTTTGCGGTGGTGAATTAATCCAGCGTGCAGATGATAATGAAGCAACCGTTAAAAATCGGATTCATGTTTACCATGAGCAAACAGAACCGATTAAGGAATACTACAAAGAAAAAGGAAAATTAGTGATTGCATACGGTCAGGAAGAACTGGCAGACACAACACGTGAAGTTGCCAAAGCACTGGGCCTGGAGGCATAAGCCAAACGGCTTTGGGAGAGACAGATGATTTCGATAAAGTCAAAATCAGAATTAGAAAAAATGCGTGTTGCTGGGCGCATCACCGGGGATGTGTTAAAGCTTTTAGAAGCACACATCAAACCGGGCGTTACAACACAGCAGCTGGATAAAATCGCAAAGGATTTTATTGTTTCCCAGGGTGCAACTCCTTCCTTTCTACACTATAATGGATTTCCGGGCAGTATCTGTGCATCGAAAAACGATGAGGTGGTACACGGAATTCCGAAAAAGGCTGTAGTACTTTCTCAAGGCGATATCATCAGCATTGATGTGGGTGCTTGTTATGCAGGCTATCACGGAGATGCTGCAAGAACCTATGCAGTCGGTAAAATTTCAAGTGAGGCTCAGCGTCTGATTGATACAACAAGAGAGAGCTTCTTTGAAGGAATTAAATATGCGGTGCATGGTGCGAAGCTGGGCGATGTCTCAGCGGCAATTCAGGAATATGTGGAAGCGCGTGGCTATTCGGTTGTCCGGGATTTGGTCGGACACGGAATCGGCAAAAGCTTGCATGAAGACCCGTCTGTTCCGAATTTCGGACGTCCGGGCAGAGGCGTAAAGCTTGCTGCGGGCATGACCTTGGCAATTGAGCCGATGGTCAATGCAGGTGGACATGAGGTGTTCATGTTAGACGATGACTGGACCGTCGTAACGGCGGATGGAAGCTTGTCGGCACATTATGAGAATACGATTTTAGTCAAGCAGGGTGAATGCGAAATTCTGACCCTATCATGAGGTGATGAGATGCAAATACAACCCGGAAGCGTCGTTTACTCGAAAGCAGGACATGACAAGGGAAGCTTGTTCCTGGTTCTGCAGATAGAAAACGACTATGTATACTTGGCAGACGGTAAGCTCAGAAAGCTTGAAAAACCGAAGAAGAAAAAGCAAAAGCACTTGCAAGGAACCAATCATGTTCTGCAATTGGATGAGACGCTTTTATCCAACGCAGGCATCAGAAAGGCATTAGCACAGTTTAAACCAATTCAATGATTTCAAAGGAGGTAATTTCGTTGGCGAAAGACGATGTTTTGGAGCTGGAAGGCACAGTTGTTGAGACTTTGCCGAACGCAATGTTTAAGGTGGAGCTGGAAAATGGACACCAGATTCTGGCACACATTTCAGGTAAATTGAGAATGAACTTCATTAAGATTCTTCCGGGTGATAAAGTGACAATCGAAATGTCACCCTACGATTTAACACGGGGCAGAATCACTTGGAGATCGAAATAAGGAGGTAATGATAATGAAAGTACGTCCATCCGTTAAGCCGATGTGCGAAAAATGCAAAATTATCAAGAGAAACGGCAAAATTATGGTTATCTGCGAGAACCCGAAGCATAAGCAGAAGCAGGGCTGATTCGCAAAACCACTTTTGGGTCTATTAATCTGTCCCGGGTGCGGCTGCTATGCATGAGCATGGATAACCGGGATTGGATTTTGATAGAATGATCACGGCGAGAAATCGCTTTTTAAAGAAACAGAAAAACGTCGGAAACTGTGAGATTTAACACATGGAGGTGTAAAAATGGCAAGAATAGCTGGTATTGATTTACCCAGAGAAAAGAGAGTAGAAATCGGCCTGACCTATATCTACGGAATCGGCTTAAAGAGCTCTCAGAAGATTTTAGCTCAGAATGGCATTAATCCCGACACAAGAGTAAAAGACTTGACAGAAGATGAAGTCAATAAGCTCAGAGAAACGATTGATGCAGAATATACCGTTGAAGGTGACCTGAGAAGAAGAGTTGCATTAGACATTAAGCGATTGATGGAAATTGGCTGTTACAGAGGCGTAAGACACAGAAAGGGTCTTCCGGTTCGTGGACAGAACACCAAGAATAATGCAAGAACCAGAAAAGGTCCTGCAAAGACAATGGCTAACAAGAAGAAATAATAAAGGAGGGACTGGCTAAATGGCTAAGGTAGCGAAGAAAACCACACGTACCAAGCGTCGTGTGAAGAAGAATATTGAAAAGGGAGCAGCACACATTCGTTCCACTTTCAACAATACAATCGTAACAATCACAGACACAGCAGGAAATGCATTGTCATGGGCAAGTGCCGGCGGTTTAGGCTTCAGAGGCTCCAAGAAAAGTACTCCGTTCGCAGCACAGACTGCAGCAGAAACAGCAGCAAAGGCTGCAATGGAGCACGGTTTGAAAACTGTTGACGTATACGTTAAGGGTCCGGGTGCAGGACGTGAAGCTGCAATCAGAGCTTTGCAGGCTGCAGGTCTGGAGGTTACCATGATTAAAGATGTAACCCCGATTCCGCATAACGGATGCAGACCGCCGAAGAGAAGACGTGTTTGATTGATAGTATTTTTAGTTGAAGGAGGTTAAAAAGCATGGCAAGAAATATGCAACCCGTTTTAAAGAGATGTAAGACCTTGGGTATTACACCGGCAACAATGGGTATTTCAAAGACTTCTAAGAGAAATCCGAAGCAAAACAGAAAAAAGCAATCTGAATATGGTCTGCAGTTAACTGAAAAGCAAAAGGTTAAGTTCATTTATGGCGTATTGGAAGGTCAGTTCAGAAAGTATTATGTAATGGCAACCAAGAAAGCCGGCATCACCGGTGAAATGCTGCTGCAAATCCTGGAAACAAGATTGGATAACGTAGTATTCCGCATGGGTCTGGCAAATACAAGACGTGAAGCAAGACAGCTTGTAAATCACGGTCATTTCTTGGTAAACGGCAAGAAAGTTGATATTCCTTCTTATTTAGTTAAGAACGGTGATGTTATTTCCTTAAAGGAAAAGAGCAAGAGCTCAACCAGAATCAAGGAAATCGTTGAAACAAACGCTTCCAGATTGGTTCCGAAGTGGTTGGATATGGATAAGAATACTCTTACCGGTAAAGTAATTGCTCTGCCTATGAGAGATGACATTGACTATGAAGTGGAAGAACATCTGATCGTCGAGTTGTACTCCAAGTAATAGATGTCAGCACCCTCGGTAAGTGGAAAAGTTACATGAATATGTGAAGGAGGGTTTCGATAATGATAGAAATGGAAAAGCCCAATATAGAATGTACCCAATTGACCGGTGATTACGGACGTTTTGTGGTAACACCGTTGGAGCGTGGCTATGGCACAACAATTGGTAACTCCCTGCGGAGAATCCTTTTGTCATCCCTGCCCGGTGCCGCTGCAACGTCAATCAAAATTGAGGGCGTACAACACGAATTTTCTACCATCCCCGGCGTAAAGGAAGATGTGACAGAAATTATCTTGAACATCAAGAAGCTTGCATTAAAGCTTTACTGCGACGGACCGAAAACAGTTTATATTGAAAAGGTCGGTGCAGGTGAAATCACCGCAGCTGATATCAGTGCAGATGCAGATGTAGAAATCCATAATCCGGATTTGCACATCGCAACCCTGAACGAAGATGCAAGACTCTATATTGAGATTGTATTGTCGAAGGGTCGTGGATATGTTTCGGCAGAGCGGAATAAGCTTGCAATGCAACCGCCAGTCGGCGTGATTCCGGTAGATTCCATTTACACACCTGTAAAGAAAGTGAATTATACTGTAGAAAATACCCGTGTCGGTTCTCATATTGACAGAGAAACGCTCACAGTAGATGTTTGGACAAACGGTACCATCAATCCGGATGAAGCTGTCAGCTTGGCAGCAAAGGTTATGAACGATTTGTTGAGATTGTTTGTAGACCTTTCTGAAGAAGCAAAGAATACAGAAGTCATCGTGGAAGCAAAGGCAAACGAGAAGGAAAAGGTTCTGGAAATGACAATTGAAGAATTGGATTTATCCGTTCGTTCCTACAATTGCCTCAAGCGTGCCGGCATCAATACTGTTGAGGATCTTTCGAATAAAACGGAAGAGGACATGATGAAGGTCAGAAACTTAGGAAGAAAATCGCTTGAAGAAGTAATTAACAAGCTATACGGATTAGGTCTTGCTTTGAGAAGAGAAGAAGACTGATAGTAACGAAAGGAGGTCATGTTCATGAACAGAAAGTTAAATCTCCCCACTGACCAAAGAATGGCACTGTTGAGAAATATGGTGACCAGCTTTTTGGAAACAGGAAGAATTGAAACAACTCTGACAAGAGCAAAGGAAGCTCAGAGACTGGCAGAAAAGATGATTACTTTAGGTAAGGCAAACACATTGCATACCCGCCGTCAGGCTCTTGAGTTCATCACCAAGGAAGATGTCGTAACCAAGCTGTTTGCGGAAATCGCTCCGAAATATGCTGACAGAAATGGTGGTTATACAAGAATTATTCAGGAAGGACCCCGTCGCGGCGATGCTGCTCCGATGGCAATTCTCGAATTGGTTTAATGAACTGATAAACGGCTTCTCTGCTCGCAATCATGCGGGTGGAGAGGCTGTTTTTGTGTCATAAAAATAAAAAGAGGCAAAAAAAACAGTTTCCCGGCTTTATCAGCTGAGAAACTGTTTTTTTGACGACAACCAATGTCGTACATCCGTAGAATGCGGAGAATATTCCCACAAAAATCCCCCGATGTTTCGTTTACGCGACCTAACAGAATTATTATACTTGATTATAATCCGGATTTCAATTGTTCGTCCATATTTTCTATGTTTTAAACAAGCGCTATTTTTTTAACGGAAGAGGGGGGTAAAAACCTGTGACACATTTTGAGTATTTTTTATACATTTGGAATTTTTTTCTTCTCAAGTGTCACCCTTTTGTAGTCGACTTCTACTATATAACGTTTGTGCAATGTGTTTAATCTATTTTTGCATTTAGCAGCTTATCAAAGCTGCCCGGAGCTTATCATCTTCTATTTCAATCACGGCATATGCGTGCAGACTTTTCATACTTCCGGGATTAATCAGGGTAGGGGTTCCTTTTTGCAGGAAGGGAACGTGTGTATGCCCGAAAATGGCGGCATCTGCCTGCAGACTTTTTGCTTTTTCAGTAAGCTCCTTGTATTCGGCATCACCCTTTACTCCATAGAGGTGACCGTGCGTCACAAAAATACGCTTTCCGCCAATTTCTAATAGTAAATCAGCCGGAGCATTGGAGATGTCGCAATTTCCACGAACATAGCGAACCGGAATGTCCGGAAAAATCATTTGTAAATCCTCGGCATCCTTTGCGTGGTCACCGGCATGAATAATCATAGTGACTCCAACCATATTTTCTATTAATCGGATGCATTGTCCGATATCCTTGTGTGTATCTGAAAAAATAAGAATTCGTTCCAACAATTTGTCCTCCTTTTTCACTTTTCCATTTTATTCTACCATAAAAGAGAAAATAAAACCATAATTCTGTATCATTTGTAATCAATTTGTCATGCACCGTCGAACACTTTTTATGATTTGACAAGACGTTTAGACAAATTTCTGCAAGCAGCGGTGGTATAATTGCTTCACAAATCAACAAAAGAGGAGTGAGTGAAATGCGTGCTGTTGCCGCAAGAAGAAAGATTTTGTTAAGTAGTGTACAAACGGAACTCTTTCTGAAATTATTATTGTTATTTCTGCTTGGAAGATCGTCTGTGCTGGGGGTGTATCCGTTCGGATTGCCGTTTCTGTCGGCAATGCTTCCGGTCCGACATTTGTATATCGGAGCGGTCAGTATGATTGCCGGATGTGTGAGTGCAGGAGGCGGTTTTTTAAAATATACGATGATTACTGTCATTTATCTGATTTATACATATTTTAGGAAGTCACGTTTGCTGGATGCGGCATTTTGTGCGTTTTCTTCTTTGGTCAGTGGAATTTTCTTTGTGGTGGTAGAGGGGCAGTCCCTGATGATGCTTGGCATTGTAGTGGCGGAGTCGGTTTTTTCTTTTTTGCTTTATTTTGTATATCGAAAGCTTTCTATATCAGAGTGGCAGAGCGGAACAAAGCTATCCCGGGAGCAGGTAATTGCTATGATTCTGACTGCAGGAATCATTCTGACCGGATTTTCGGGGATAACACTTCCGGGGAATATCCGCCCGGGGCTTTGCCTGGGAATTTTTTTGATTCTGATGCTGGGAGAGTGGGCTGATTTGCCGGTTGTGGGTTGCTTTGGAATGGCAATGGGCTTTCTCAGTAATATGAATCAGCCGGAAGCCTTACTTTCTATGGCAATATGTGGCATGGGTGCAGTATTTGCCTGCTTGTTGCGTGAGTTTGGAAAAATCGGTGTGGCAGGCGGCTTTTTGTTGAGTAGTGTTGTCAGCTGGCTCTATGCCGGTAATGCGTTGAAGGTGCCGGTTCATTTTTTTGAAATGTGTTTTGCCTTTTGCTTGTATTTTGCAGTCCCGAAGCGTGTTACAAGCCTGTGCCATGTATTTTTGGAAAAAAATCTGTCGATTCCGCAACCGGAAAAAGAGCTTTGCATCAAGCAGCATCTTTCTGAGGAATTAAAGCATATTTCCGATGCCTTGCATGATTTGGGCGAAAGTGTGCGAACCATTGCGGCACGAAGAATCAAGACGGCAAGTGTTGCAGAATTGTTTGATACGGTAACAGAACGTGTCTGTTCATCCTGCCCGAAGTGGCAGTTTTGCTGGCAGCAGGAGTATGATGAAACAGTCCGTAGAATGTATTCTCTTTTAAATCGGATGGAGGAGGCAGGATACTGTGATGAATATAATCTTCCGTCTGCGTTTCGTGGTTATTGTATCCGTCCGGATAGTATTGTCTCGGAATTTAACCATGTTTATGAAATGATGAAGCAAAGTGTACTCTGGCGGGAACGTGCCGAAGCAAGGCAAGAGGTGGTTGCTCGGCAGTATAGTGAAATTTCACGACTGATTGAAAATCTTTCGGAGGAAGTAGAATGCGGATTTACCTTTTTACAGATTGCAGAGGCGCGTCTGGATTCTGCTTTGGAGAAGGTTGGATATTTTGCGAAGGAAATCAGCATTATTGAAACTGTGCATCATGACCCGGAGGTCTATATTATACCCGCAGGGGAGTTGGAGGTTCCGCTTTTGGAAAAGGTCGTTTCGGAGGTGCTTGGTACCCCCATGCATTTAGAGTCTGCCGAGCAATGCTGGAAGCTGGTGCGGAATAACCGGTTTGAAATCCGTACCGCAATTCGGCAAAGCTCCGGAAATGGTGAAGAAGAATGCGGAGATACCGTCTTGCAGTTCGGTATTTCGGACAAGCATGCCTGCGTTCTGCTATGTGACGGGATGGGAAGCGGTCTGCAGGCTGAGGAGGAAAGCCGGATGACGGCAAGGCTTCTTTGTGAATTCATGAGAGCCGGCTTTGTAAAAGAAACGGCAGTCAACCTCTTAAACTCTACCTTGGCAATGCGAACCGGTCGGGAAAGCTTTTCCACAGTAGATTTGTTGGAAATAGATTTGCAAACCGGAATGGCAGAGTTTTTAAAGGTAGGCGGTGCAGAAAGCTATATAATAAGGAAAGGACTTGTCGAAATTGTAACAGCATCCGAGCTTCCGGTCGGAATCCTGGATGAAGTACACGGAAGTGTTCTGAAAAAACAGCTTGTCGAGGGAGATGTGGTTGTTATGATTTCGGACGGAATCAGCGAAGCCGGGCAAGAGAAAAAGGAAACTGCGTGGCTCCGGCACATGCTCCGGGAATGCCGTGAAAAGGGCGATGCGTTGGCGCAATGTATCCTGGAGGAAGCCTCCGCCCGATCCGGCGGACAGATTACCGATGATATGTCGGTGGTTGTGATGCAGATAAAAAGAACCGGTTCTAAATAGGAAGAAACAGAGGCGCTTATTGTGTAGGAGCAAAAGTGCCTCTGTTTTTTCAAAAAATATACTGTAGGGAACGACCTGTGTGTCGTTCCGTATTGTGGATTTGCGGAATGCCGTTCCTGCAACATATTTTGTGGGGAACGACCTACGTGTCGTTCCGCTAAAATTATGCCCGTTCCAATGCACATAATATAATCGGTGCATTCTCCCGATAAATATCCTCTAACATTTCGGGCGGAAGCGGATTTGTTCCATGACCGACCTCAATGGTAAATCCTGCCTTTCCGAATTCCTCAATAAACCAGTCCTTGCATCCGCCAAAGGAGGCAAGCTCCTCGGGATGTGCCGGAATATATCCGCTGACAGCGGCAAACCGGTCTGCAAGCTCTTGTGAAATGGGGTTCATTTTTCCGTCGTAATCATAATAGATTTCACCGCCCTGCGAATGGAAAGCAAGTAACATATCGAATTGCTCTTCACGCACGAACCGGACAATGGCTTTTGTTTCGGGTTCGCTTTCGGAATACGGCCCGCTATAGCGGGATGGCCCCGGACGTGCCTCCACGACCCGCCAGCCTGCGTTGTAATTGTGATTGATGTCCACACCCCGGACATTTGCCTGCCATACCTTGTGAAAGCTATGAATCCCAACGGTACTGATTAGCTTTCTGTGATAGGGATTGGTAATGTCAATTCCGTGTGCAGCGATATCCACACCGTCCGGATTCACCATCGGGACGGCAAAGAGTGTTGTACGTGCCGCTAACGCACGCACATCATAGCCAAACAGAGTTTTTCCTGAATCAATGGCGGCGGCATATTCTGATAAGAAACGGCAGATAAAGGCGGCGGTCAGAGACTCTAATCCATGATGGGCGCCATTGATAAAAAGCTTTTTTCTGCCGGTACCGACCTGCAGACAGAGAAGCTTTTTTTCCATTACACTCTCACCGATTGAAAAAAGAGAAACAAATCCGAACCGTTTGACAATTTCATCACAGTCCTTTCTCAGCTGTTGATAATCATATGACAATAAAAACACCTTCTTTGTATAATAATGTTGTAATATCTTATATTAACTGAAATTTTAGACAAAACAATCCTCCAGTCACATTTTACGTGCCGCCCTCCTTTGCACAAGGAGGGCTTGCGGAAGTTCCCATGTCCGGCTCCCTTGTGTAAAGGGAGAGGGATTGTCAACTTTTGGTTGTTAAATTACAGTAGGAAACGTCCCGTAATTTTTTAAGGCTTCTCCTTGAGGAGAAGCTGGCACCATAGGTGACTGATGAGGTGTTGAAATATTCATTACCCATATATATTCAAGAAAAGGCATTTTATGCTTTTATTTCTTTATAGGAAACTTCGTTCCTATAAAGTAAAAAGAATTGAATGCCCGTGCGAAATTTTCCGCCAATGGCGGAAACGCACATGGGCGAAACAAAGCATTCTGCTTCTTCTTACCGCTCTGTGTCACT
>SVJN01000029.1 GCA_015068965.1 Oscillospiraceae bacterium | reverse complement strand
CTATTGGAGGTCAGGCATATACTGCAAGAGTAAATCAGCGTTCTACTGCAAAAGTAAACGACACCATCAAGGTTGTTCTGGATACCAATAAGGTTCATCTGTTTGATAAGGATACTGAATTGGCAATTATCCACTAATATTTCCTTTACAAAAGACAAAAAGGTTTGGGAAACGGTTTTCGTTTTCCAAACCTTTAATTTTTATTATGTAGGAAATTACAACATTTATGTTGTAATTTCTGGAATAACAAAATTGCTTCCTTAATCTCACGCCCGCAGGCGGGGCTTCTATCAGAAGCTTTTTTACAAAAGACTGAAAATCGTCTGTTTTTTCTGAAAATACAGACTTTTTTTATTGCGTTTTTTGTGTTACAATAGAATCAACAAAGAAGAAAAGAGGACGGAGTATGAAAATTCTGAATTTTGGTTCTTGCAATATTGATTTTGTCTATTCGGTGGAACAGATTGTTGTTCCGGGGGAGACCATCACCACCAAAGGAATGGAAGTGTTTCCGGGCGGAAAGGGATTGAATCAGTCGATTGCAATTGCACGTGCTGGCGCATCGGTATATCATGCAGGATGTATCGGGCAGGACGGTGTGTGGCTTGGTGAGCTTTTGGCAGAAAACGGTGTTGATATTTCCTATTTAAAAAAGCTTGATGCGAAAAACGGTCATGCGGTTATTCAAGTGAGTGAAACCGGAGAAAACAGTATTTTTCTCTATCCCGGCTCGAATCGGATGTTGACTGTGGAATTTATAAAAGAGGTGCTTTTGTCATTTTCAAAAGGGGATATTCTGGTTCTGCAAAACGAGGTAAACCTTGTGGATGAAATGATTCGGCTGGCTTACGAAAAAGGAATGCAGATTTTGTTAAATCCCGCCCCCTTTACGCAGGAGTTAAAGCGAATTGATTTTAACATGATTTCCTATCTGGTACTAAATGAAGTAGAGGCAAAATGCTTTACCGGAACAGAAGACGCAGAGGAAAGCATTGCATATTTATTGGAGCATTATCCGGATATGAGGGTAATCCTGACATTGGGAAAAAAAGGATGTATTTATGCTGACCGGGAGCAGGTTATGAGCTATCCTGCATTTTGTGTGGATGCCGTTGATACGACTGCGGCAGGTGACACGTTTACCGGCTATTTTATTGCGATGCTTGCACAGGGGAAATCAGTCCGGGAGGCAATCGGACTTGCCACAGCCGCATCTGCACTTGCAGTTTCTAAAATGGGAGCCGCCACATCGATTCCGACAAAATCGGAAGTGGAGAAAGCAATGTTTGATTTAAAACCGTATGAAGTGGAGAAAAAAAGTCGGGAAGCTCAGATATCAGAAAAAATAGATCGATATTTATCCATTCATTTGCAGGATGCCAATATGGACGGACTTGCCGAAGCGCTTGGATACACCAAGGTCTATGCCGGTGAACTGGTAAAAAAGGTGACCAATGAGAGCTTTTCTGCTCTGCTGCAGAAGAAACGGTGTGCCTGTGCCGCTGGGTTACTTTGTGAAACAGATTTATCTGTGACCGATATTATCAATCGGGTTGGATATGAGAACGAAAGCTTTTTCCGGAAGGTTTTTAAGGAAATGTATGGTGAAAATCCGTTACAGTATCGGAAAAAAAGAGGTGCGGGGAGGAAATAAAATGAGAAAATTTATATTGGGAACAGACTGGTGGACAGACTGTGATGATGTTGTTGCCATGCGTCTTTTATTAAGAGCGCATAAAAAGGGTGAAGTGGAATTAAAAGGAGTTGCAGTCAATGCCTGCATGGAATATTCCGTAGCATCGGTGGACGGCTTTCTGAATCAGGAGGGTGTTTCGGATATTCCGATTGGTATTGATTTGCGGGCGACAGATTTTGGAGGAAATCCGCCTTATCAGAAGGGGCTTGCACCATTTGCGAAGCGGTATTGCAGGAATGAGGACGCAGAGGATGCTTGCAGGCTGTACAGACGGATTCTTGCTGAGGCGCGGGAGCCGATAGAAATCGTTGAAATTGGTTTCCTGCAGGTGATGGAACAGCTTTTAAAAAGTGAGAAAGATGATATTTCTCCCAAAAGCGGAATGGAATTGGTGCAGGAAAATGTTGAGAAAATCTGGGTTATGGCAGGAAAATGGGATGAGGATGGCGGTGTTGAACATAATTTTGCAAATACTGATACTGCCCGAAACGCCGCAGAATATTTTTGCCGTTGCTGTCCTGTTCCGGTCACCTTTTTGGGCTTTGAGGTGGGAGAAACGGTAATTACCGGAGATTGTCTGGCACAGAATGATGTACTTTATCAGGTGCTCTGCGACCACGGCTCACAAAACGGAAGAATGTCATGGGATCCGATGCTGGTGCATGTGGCTTTAATTGGAGACGAGGAGCTTGCAGGCTATCAGAAGGTTTCCGGAACTGCATCTGTTGAGAAATTGACCGGGAAAAATCATTTTATCATGTCGGATGCCGGTAGGCATTGTTATTTGATTAAAAGAAGAGAAGATGATTATTACAAAAAGATGATCAACGATTTGATTGGATAAAAAGAAGGCTGTTGCGTTCAACGCATATTGTGTATAAAAATTCATTTCCTTGTAGGGGGCGATGCCCGCATCGCCCCGCAATTCGGGCGGATGTAGGCATCCGCCCCTGCGTTTTGAATCAAATATACATAAAAATGCTTAACGCTATAGCCTCTTGTTTTTGTGTATCAGATAACGGTATGTTTTGCAATTGCCAACGGGTAAGAATCCTGACCGAGCAGGCATCTGCCTTTTGTGATATGCACTTCCTTATCAAACACAACATAATCTAAGGAAACATCCGAATCAATGACGGAATCCTGCATGATAATGGAGTTCTTTACCACAGCACCCTTTGCAATTTTTACACCACGGGAGAGGATGCAGTTCTGAACTGTTCCTTCGATGATACAACCGTCGGAAATCAGAGAATTTTCAACAACTGCCGAATCGCCATAACGTGCAGGCGGCAAATCCTTATTTTTGGTGTAAATCGGACGGCGTGAATTGTTGAGCATTTCCTTGCGGACTTCATCCTGCAAAAATGCCATATTATTGATGTAATAGGATTTCAAAGAGTCAATCCGGTCGGTGTATCCGGTGTACTCATGACCAAAAATCCGCATACCGCTGAGCTTTTTGGATAATGCATCGGTTACGAAATCGTGGTCACCTCTTGCAAGGCATTCGTCAATGATGCTTTCTAATAACGCCTTTTCCATCACATAAATGTCCATTGCGGCATTGGTGGTTTTGGGGTAGTAGGGATGACTCTCAATGTCAATCACCTGGTTCTGGTCGTCAATATCCAACAGATTGAATCTGGAAAGCTCGGATTCGGGTGCGCCCTTCATGTTGTGGTAAACAACCGTAATGTCTGCCTGATTTGCAATATGTGCTTTTACCAAAGCCTTGAAATCAAGATTATAAATATGCGTATCCAGAGAAAGGATAACATAGGTCTGATGGCTTTTTTTCAAAAACCCGCGGATTCCTGCCAAAATATCAATATTTCCACGCAGGGAACGGTGTGAATTTTCCCAAAGATTCGGCGGAAGAACGGAAAGTCCCTGATACTTCCGATCTAAATCCCACGGTTTTCCGGATTTGATATGATCCATCAATGAGGAATAGGTGTTCTTGGTCGCAACACCGATGTTAGTGATACCTGCACTTGCCATATTGGAAAGTACAAAGTCTATAATCCGGTATCTGCCGGCAAACGGAAGTGCGGCAACCGAACGGTGGTCTGTAATCGGGGGGATTTTTTCTGTTCCTGTCAGAATAATGCCCATTGTGTCTTTCATTATCATTTTCGTAACCTCCCTCAGCACTCAATCATAGAGCCTTTTAATACAGTTTCGTTTTCGCCGATCACAGCACCGCTTTCAATCAGTACCAGACCGTGTGTACACATCGGAGATGCGTGCGGATTGTCGTTGGATTCGGTTACACCTATTTTTGCACCGTCACCAATCTGAACATCATCGCCAACGACTGCGTTTTTCAGAACAACATTTTTTCCGATTTTAACGCCCGGCATAATGACACAATCCGAAACGATACTTCCCTCTCCGATATCAACACCGGAGGAGATGATAGAGTGATTGACCGAGCCATAAATATTACAGCCTTCTGTCACCGTACTGTTTGTAACGGTTGCATTTGCACCGAGATAGTGCGGAGCGAGTGCAGAGGTTCTGGAATAGATTTTCCAGAGCGGATCCTCGATATGGAACAAGGGGGTTTCTCCGAGTAAATCCATATTTGCTTCCCAAAGACTCTGAACTGTTCCGACGTCCTTCCAGTAGCCTTCAAATTTCCAGGCACACATTTTTTCGTGATTTGCAAGCATTTTCGGAATAATATTCTTACCGAAATCATTGGAGGATTCCGGATCGTTTTCGTCCTCAATCAGATACTTACGCATGATTTCGTAATCGAAGATATAAATACCCATGGAAGCAAGATTGCTCTTGGGATTTGCAGGCTTTTCTTCAAATTCTACAATATTTCCGTTTTCGTCTACATTCATAATACCGAAACGGCTTGCTTCCTCCCACGGAACCGGCATAACTGCAATGGTGATTGCGGCACCCGATGCCTGATGTGCTTCCAGCATCTTGCCGTAGTGCATTTTGTAGATGTGGTCTCCCGAGAGAATCAGCACATTAGAGGGAGAAAACTTTTCAATGAAGCTTAAATTCTGGTAAATTGCGTTTGCAGTTCCCTTGTACCATTCGCCTGCTTTTGCACTCTGATAGGGGGGCAATACATATACACCGCCGTCATTCCGGTTCAAATCCCACGGATTTCCGTTGCCGATGTATGTATTCAGCTCCAACGGCTGATACTGTGTCAGTACGCCGACAGTATCCAGATTAGAGTGAACACAGTTCGAAAGTGGGAAGTCAATAATTCTGTACTTTCCTCCGAACGGAACAGCGGGTTTTGCGATATACTTTGTCAAAGCACCCAGACGGCTCCCCTGACCGCCTGCTAAGATCATCGCGATACATTCTTTGTTTTTCATTTTTTTCATAGCCTTTCTGCCCACGATTCTTTAAAATTGCACGGGGTCCTGTTTGTGGGCGGGACAGGAGCGTGATTGGTCGGTTTTAATTTTGGGCAGAAGTCTTGCCCTTGGCTTTGGCTGTCGGTGTGCTTTTCTCTTCAACCTCTGCCGGAATCAGGAAAATTGCCGAATTTCCTTCTAACGTCAGTTCAATGGAATATGGCATTTCGCCCCATGGACGTTTTTTTGCCTTGCATTGCTTTTTCCGTTTGGGTAATACACCGCCGTATTGCTTCCAGGCACTGTTTATCATCACCTCATAGGTGCCGGCTTCCGGAACGCCGATGCGGTACTTTTCACGTCTCACCGGTGTAAAATTCAAAACAGTTGCCACACATCCGTCTTTTGCACGGCGCAGGTAAGCAATCACCGAATTTTCGTAGTCGGAATGCGATAACCAGGAGAAACCGTCCCAGCTCTGGTCATCCTCCCACAATGCGGCATGGCTGGTGTAAAAAGCATTTAAATCCTTCATATACTGATGGAATTTCTGATGCTTTTCATAGCCGAGGAGCATCCAATCCAGCGGAGCATCAAATTTCCATTCAATAAACTGAGCGAATTCTCCGCCCATAAAGAAGAGCTTTTTGCCGGGCAGAGTCATATAATATGCCATCAATGTGCGATAAGCATCGAATTTTTCCTCGTATGTGCCGAACATCTTATCAAGCAGAGAGTGCTTTCCGTGCACTACCTCGTCGTGAGATAACGGCAGGATAAAGTTTTCGGAAAATGCATAAAACATGATAAAGGTAATCAGATTGTGATTATCCTTCCGGAACAACGGATCCATGGACATATAGCGGAGGGTGTCGTTCATCCAACCCATATTCCACTTGTAGTTAAAGCCCAGACCGCCGTTGCGGATATCTCCGGTTACCTGATTCCATGCAGTCGATTCTTCTGCAATCATCAGGATGTTCGGAAAATGCTCAAACATAATTTTATTCAGATTCTGTAACAGACGGATTGCCTCTAAATTGTGGTTTCCGCCATAAATGTTGGGAACCCATTCGCCGCTGTGACGGCTATAGTCCCGATAAAGCATCGAAGAAACGGCATCCACACGCAAGCCGTCAATGTGATATTCCTTTACCCAGAAAAAGGCAGAGGATAACAAGAAGGAAATGACCTCGTGCTTGGAATAGTCAAAAACCATGGTGCCCCAATCCTTATGCTCGCCTAAGCGGGTGTCAGCATATTCATAGGTTGGAGTACCGTCAAAATGATAAAGACCGTGTAAATCTCTTGGGAAATGTGCCGGAACCCAGTCCATAATCACACCGATCCCTGCCTTGTGGCAGGCATTAATCAGATATTTCAAATCATCCGGGGTTCCGTAACGGGAGGTTGCGGCAAAATAACCGGTTACCTGATAGCCCCAGGAACCGTCAAATGGGTATTCCATCAGAGGCATAAATTCCACGTGGGTATAATTCATTTCAGTAAGATAGGGAATCAGTTCATCGGCAAGCTCGCGGTAGCTGTAAAAGGAACCGTCCTCGTGCTGACGCCAGCTTCCGACGTGCATTTCGTAAATCAGAACCGGTTTTTGATAAGGCGGAGTTTTTTCACGGGTGCGGAGCCATTTTTTATCCGACCAGATTTTGTCCGAATGTTCATAAACCACCGATGCAGTTCCCGGTCGAAGCTCAGAGTAAAAAGCAAACGGGTCGGATTTTAGCGTAACTTGTCCGTCGGATGCTTTGATTGCATATTTATAGAATGCACCCTCGCAAAGCTCCGGAAATACACCGTACCAGACACCGGTTGAGCCGATTCTTTCCAAAGGATGGGATTCTGTGTTCCAGCCGTTGAAATCTCCGCACAGAAAAACACCTGCTGCGTGCGGTGCCCAGACCGAAAATCTCCACCCATATTCTGTTTTATGTGCACCGAGCATCTGATATGACTCGAAGTTTGTCCCTTCATTAAAAAGGTATAGCTGTAATTCGCTGATGCCGGCCCATTCCGGCTGTTGTTGCTGAGACATTAGAACCTCCTGTATTGATTGTCTAAACTGTTTTTTTTATTATAACTGTTATTTTCAGAAACATACCGAAAGTTGATACAGTCAATTTCTGATTATACTTATTATATCACAATTTTGTTTGTCAGTAAAGTATAACAAGGAATAAAAAATATACTAATTTTTAGTACAAAACATACAAAAAAATCCAAATTTGTAAAAATTTGTAAGAAAATATGAATTTTTGTCAAAGAAACCAAAGATAACAATATAATATTTTTTTGTCTAATTGCATAAAATCTCTTGACAATTATCCGAAATCCATGTACAATATATTTGTATGCTTTATATTTCTTTAAACAATTAATCTGGGTATGTTGTAACATCGAGATTAATATGTGAAATAGAAACAAGGAGCCAGACTCCATATAAAATACATAATAATTTTTATTGTTCGGCATCCCCGGATTTGTGTTTACAAATACTGCAAAAAGTCTGCACATTACTCTTGGTGCAAGGCGAATGCAGAAAAAATTATGGGGGTGATTAAAATTAACACATTAACAATCGTACTGAGTGTAGCAACGGTAGTATTTGCACTGTTAAATATTCTGTCGTTTCTGGGTGGTATTGCATATCGGAAAAAGATTTCCGAAGCAGAAGTCGGCTCTGCAGAGGAGCAGGCAAAGGCGATTTTAGAAGAGGCAGAAAAGAACGCAAAGGCGAGAAAACGTGAACTGATGCTGGAAGCAAAGGAAGAGGGTCAGAAAATCCGTGCTGCGGCTGACGCAGAAATTAAGGATAGAAGACGTGAGGTTTCCGCACAGGAGAGAAGAATCAATCAAAAGGAAGAAAATCTTGACAAAAAGACCGAGGCTTTAGAGCGGAAGGAACAGACTCTGAATCAGAAGATGAAGGAGTTAGAGAAAAAAGACGCCAAGATTGATGAAATTAAGCAACAACAAATTGAAAATCTGGAAAGAATATCCGGCATGACAAGAGAAGAAGCAAGAGAAACACTCTTAGCTGATATTGAAAACCAGACCCGGCATGAAGCCGCAATTATGGTTAAAGAAATTGAGCAACAAGCAAAGGAAAATGCGGAAAGAAATGCAAAAAACATTGTCGCATCCTCGATTCAGAAGGTGGCTGCAGACCATGTTGCAGAAACAACGGTTTCCGTTGTCGCATTGCCCTCTGATGAAATGAAGGGTCGTATTATCGGCCGTGAGGGCAGAAATATCCGTTCCTTAGAGACACTGACCGGTGTTGATTTGATTATCGACGATACACCGGAGGCAGTTATTTTATCCAGCTTTGATCCGGTGCGCCGTGAGGTAGCAAGAGTTGCATTGGAAAAGCTGATTGTAGATGGAAGAATCCATCCTGCACGCATTGAAGAAACGGTCGAAAAGGCACGTCAGGAAGTTGAAATGCAGATTAAGCAGGAGGGTGAAGCAGCAACCTTTGAAACCGGTGTACATGGTTTGCATCCGGAATTGGTGAAGCTTCTGGGTAAGTTAAAATTCCGTACCAGTTACGGTCAGAATGTATTGAAGCATTCGATTGAGGTATCTCATTTGGCAGGTGTTATGGCAGGCGAATTAGGCGTTGATGTAACAATGGCAAAGCGTGCCGGACTTCTGCATGATATCGGTAAGGCGGTTGACCATGAGGTAGAAGGCTCTCATGTGACAATCGGTGCTGATATTGCGAAAAAATACAAAGAAAACAAGGACATTGTCCATGCAATTATGGCACATCACGGTGACGTGGATGCCGAAACAATTGTTGCACAGCTGGTTCAGGCAGCAGACGCAATTTCTGCGGCTCGTCCGGGTGCAAGACGTGAAAATCTGGAAACCTACATTAAGCGTTTACAGAAATTAGAAGAAATAGCGAACGAGTTTGATGGGGTTGAAAAGTCCTTTGCAATTCAGGCAGGACGTGAAATTCGTATTATGGTGAAGCCGGATTCTGTTGATGATGCCGGAATGGTATTAATCGGTAAGGATATCGTAAAACGGATTGAGGCAGAGCTCGAATATCCCGGACAAATCAAGGTCAGCTTGATTCGGGAAACAAGAGCAATTGACTATGCAAAATAAAAAAGTGTGGCTGTACCGGAACAAGGCTTGTTCCGGTACAGCTTTTTTTAAAGAAAACCCTGCGCAAAGTGGATTATTTGCGCTTAGAATGGAGAACCTATGAAAATACTGGCAATTGGAGACATTGTCTCACAGGTCGGGAGAAAAACAGTAGAAGAAATGCTGGATTCACTCTCATCAAAGGTGGATTTCGTGATTGCAAATGCAGAGAATGCGGCACATGGAAAAGGGCTAACCAAACCAATTTATGAAGAGCTTTGCCGCTACGGTGTGGATGGCATTACTCTGGGAAATCATTGCTGGGGATGCCCCGATATTGCAAATGTGCTACGGCATCAGAAAAATATTATCCGACCGGCAAATTTTGAAGGGAATTGCCCCGGATGCGGAAGTATGCTCTTAACGGCAAAAAACGGTGTTTCGGTCGGAGTGATTAACCTGATTGGAAGAACTTATATGAAACCGGCGGCATCGCCTTTTTTTGCGGCGGATAAGCTGGTAGACGCACTTTCTAAAAAAACAAAAATCATCCTGGTTGATTTCCATGCAGAAGCGACCAGCGAAAAAATAGCAATGGCACATTATTTAGATGGCAGAGTCAGTGCAGTATTCGGCACGCATACCCATGTGCAGACTGCGGATGAGATGATATTCCCGAAGGGATGCGGATACATCACAGACCTTGGTATGTGCGGTGCAGTTCATTCGGTACTGGGTATGGAAAAGAAAAACGTCATTCAGAGCTTTTTGGATGGTATGCCGCAACGCTTTGAGGTTGCAAATGGCAGAGGTCAGTTCTGCGGATGTATTTTTGAGATTGATGAGGAGACCGGCAAGTGTGTCGGGGTGGAACGAATATTTGACAGAAAGTAGGCGAGGGATATGTTTGATAAGTTAGAAGCATTAGAGGAACGGTTTGCGTTTCTGACCGAAAAAATCAGCGATCCGGAAGTAATTGCCGATCAGGATACCTGGCGGAAGCTCTGTAAAGAACACGCAGACCTGACTCCGATTATTGATAAATATCGGGAATATAAAAAGGCGAAACAGACCATTGAGGATGATAAGGAGATGCTCTCTGCCGGGCAGGATGCCGAAATGGAAGAGCTGATTCGTATGGAGCTTGATGAGGCAGAAGAAACCTTAGAGCAGGCTTCGCAGGATTTAAAGATTCTCCTGCTTCCGAAGGACCCGAATGATGAAAAGAACGTTATTGTGGAAATCCGTGGCGGAACCGGCGGTGATGAGGCGGCGCTGTTTGCCGCAGACCTGATGCGGATGTATTCGATGTATGCGGAAACGCAACGCTGGAAAATTGATATTTTGAATTCTAACCCGACCGATATCGGCGGATATAAGGAGGTTTGCTTTTCAATTGAGGGGCAGGGCGCATATTCCAAGCTGAAGTTTGAAAGCGGTGTGCATCGTGTACAACGTGTTCCGGAAACCGAATCGGGTGGCAGAATTCATACCTCGGCGGTAACTGTTGCAGTATTGCCGGAGGTAGAAGAGGTAGAAGTAGATATCAACCCGAATGATTTGCGGATTGATGTGTTCCGTGCCGGCGGCCCGGGCGGACAGTGCGTCAACACCACCGACTCGGCTGTGCGGATTACGCATCTGCCGACCGGAATTGTGGTATCCTGTCAGGATGAAAAGTCCCAGTTCAAGAATAAGGATAAGGCGATGAAAATCCTGCGCTCCAGAATCTATGAGGTTATGGAGGAGCAACGCCATAAAGAAATTGCAGATGAAAGAAAGTCCCAGGTAGGATCGGGCGACCGTAGTGAACGGATTCGTACCTATAACTTTCCGCAGGGACGTGTGACCGACCATCGGATTAATCTGACACTTTATAAGCTGGAGCAGGTGTTAAACGGTGCATTGGATGAGTTGTTTGATGCCTTGATTACGGCAGACCAGAGTGCAAAGCTGGCACACGCCGGGGATGAGTAAATACAAAAGCAGACCGACATATAGCATGTAGGTCTTACGAACAAAGGGGATGTTTAAAAATGCACCGACCGTTTGACGGCTTTTCGTGTGAATTTACAAGCATTACAAAATGTTTAAACTTGCAATTTATTGTAGGAATCCGCAAAAATGCGGATTCCTCTTTATTTTATGCCGTCAAACTACAAATTCAACGAACCGCTCGACGTACCCGCGTACGCCGTCGGGCAAGGTCTTGTGCGATGCGAAAACCGCACAAGACTTCGTTTCATTTGTTCTGCACTATTTTTAAACCTCCCCTTGAGAGTTGGACTGACTTTTTAAACAGCACCTTTGTTCAGGATGATTACATCCCCTCTAAGAAACGGTCAACCACCAATTGTCGGAATGCCGGTGTCAGGGTTGCAAAATATGCCGTAAAGCCGGTGACACGCACCACCAAATCGGGATACAAGTCCGGATTTTCATGTGCGGCACGGAGCTTTTCTCCGTCTAAAACATTGATATTAATCAGGGTTCCGCCCTGCTTAAAGTGTGTCAGAATCAGGTTTAGAACAATCTCTACACCGCCGTTTTCAATCGAAATATTCGGGTCAAATTCCAATTGGAGCGGTGCGGTGTTTCCATAACCGCATTGCACCGATGCAATGCCGTTTGCTTGTGCGGTGACTGCACCATCGGTTCTGAAATGCGGATTGGGGTTTGCACCGTGGGAAAGCGGTTCCCCGGCACTTCTGCCGTTAGGGGTTGCCCCTACCGTTTTTCCGTACTCCACACTTCTTGCCCAGGAGAACCAGCCGGGAACCAAGGTTCTGCCCTTTGGCATCGGTTGTGCTTTTACAAGCTTTACCCAGCTTTTTGTAAGCTTTATCGCCCAAGCATCCGAAATGGTACCGCCCTGACAGTACCGGGGCGCACTCTGAAGAATCGCCTTGACTCGTTTGTTTTCAAAGTTATTTCCAATCGCCTCATAAACATCATCCCAGGAAAGGAGCTTTTCCTCCTCAATGCGTGTGACCAATGCACCAAAGGAATCCGCAACGACTGCCAATCCGGAGCCGTCCACGCCAACGGTATAAAGCTCAGCACATTGGGAGATGTCCAGTCCCGTTTCCAATGTGTTTTTCATCATCAGATTCATAATCAGCTCAGGAGTTACCTCCCACACATGGTCGATGTGCAGATTTACCCCTGCGGCGGTAATCTCAATTGCTTTTTTCAAGTGCTTTTCATAAAGTGCAAATAATTTCTCTACACTCTTTTCTGCATCCTCCTTCATTTCCAGAAAGGCTTCCTCAAACACCTTTGCAATATTGATTTTTACGGTGTCATTCATCGGAAATTCCTTTCCGGGGACACACATCCAGTTACAACCGACTGCAATTCTCTCACGGGCAGTTTTCTTGTCCACGCCGTTTCTCATATAGCCTTCGCAGAGTGCTTTATCGTTACAGAATCTCGGCCAGCCGTTTTTATTCTTTAACAGATAATAAACTGCTTTTTCTAAGAATTTTTTGTCACAGTTTTCGTGTACACGGACGGTCAGATTGGTTGCGATATTAATAGAATCTGCCGCATCTAAAATCAGATAAGAGAGTTTGTTGGTCATGTCAACATCATGCTCATCAACGCCCGAAATCTGGTAATAATGCGGGTCAATCAGTAAAAGATTTGCAATCAGGAATTTTGCAGTCTCGTCATCCAACACACCTGCTTTTGTGTCCCTTTCGTAAAACGGATAAAGCAGGGTGTCGAGCTGATAGCCTGCACCATCCCGGGTGTACATTCTTGCCGCACAGTTAAAAAATGCAGTCCATTGACAAGCCTCGTGGAAGGTCTTGGGAGGTTCATAGCATATGTTTTTGCAGACATCACGCATCCGGATTAAGCTTTCTTTCATTTCGGGGCGGGATTCTTCTAAAATCATCTGTTCTGCCTTTTTGATATGACGTTCGATGAAGCGGATGATTGCTTCAACACACCGTTTTTCTGCATCATAGAAGGCTTGCTTGTCGGGATTGATTTTGCGGTAAGTCTCAATCTTTTCTAAGAATCCGCCAAATCCTAATGCAAAACCAATGGAGTAATCGCAGGCAAAATGTGCATCGGCATCAATGCCGGTGGTGATGTTATATTTTTTCTGCCATGGCTTCAAATCGTCATAGGGAAACCGTTGTTCATCCCAACGCTTGCTCCATTGTGCAGTTGCACCCTTCTGGATAAATTCCATGTTCTTTTTATTGTTTTTTAACCAGTCAGGCATATAATGTAAATCTCCGCGGTAGTTTACCAGCATATCACGCCATCTGCCGCAAAGCATTTCCATCGGGTCGATATATGGCTCGTGTGCGTCAATCAACCGTACAAAGTTTTCGCACATTCCATCATATCCGTAAAAGCTTCCGTTTTCACTGTTATACCACGGAATTACACAATGCCCTTCCGGAATCGGAACAGTTCCGAAATCGTCTAAGTCCATGTGTCCGTTCTGCTTTTTCTTGGCAATGGTATGCTCAATTTTTGTCTTTCGCATGGATTGTAATCTGTCAGCGTATGTAAGCATATTGTTGCAGCTCCTTTAAATATTCTTTATCGGGTACCGAAAACGCCTCTTGTGTGATGCCGAGTGCATCACGTTTCTGCTTGCCCAATGGATGATAGGGAAGTAGCTCATAGCGTTTTACTGAATCGAGTGTTTTTAGGAATGCAGAAATCTTCGGAATCTCTTGTTCAATGCCCGGAATCACCGGTGTTCTTGCGATAATCGGGATATTGAGTTGATTGAGGGACATAAAATTGTCCTTGATTTTTTCATTTCCCACGCCGGTGTATTCTTGATGAATTTTTGTGTCCCAGATTTTAAAATCCGCCATCACAAAATCCAGCTTTTGGAAAATTTCTGCATCAAAATATATCATTGAGGTTTCGATTGCACAACTGATTCCCTCTGCACGGCACAAATCCAGAATTTGCAAAAGGAATTCCTTTTGTGCCATTGGCTCACCGCCTGAGAAGGTGACGCCTCCGTTTTGCATAAAGTAGTCCTTATCCTGCCGGATTTGCAAAAACAGCTCGGTTGCGGTCATTTCTGTCCCGCAGATGACCTTTGCACCGGAAAAGCATCCCTCTTCACACATTCCGCATCCGATACATTTTTCGGGATAGTGCATCATCTCCGGCTCGAACGAGATACATTCGGGATTGTGGCACCATGCACACTTCAAGGGGCAACCCTTAAAGAAAACCGTTGTACGGATGCCGTCTCCATCGTGCAGGGAGGCACGTTGAATGTCTGCAATCAACCCTTTCTTAGCATTTGACAACATCTGCTTCTTTTCCGAGCCTTGCACTCTTTACTACGGCATCTAAAATTGCCATGACCTCCATATTGGTGTCGAGGGTAATCATATCGAACAGCTCAGCACCGTTTAATATATGGTCGGCATAGTGCCAGGTCATATTCTTGTAGCTTTGCGGATGGGTGTAGCTTTCGGTATCCAGCTCCTTGCCGAAAATATCGTATGCCTTTACCTCACCCGGATTCTCAGCCGGTCCCTCGCAGACAATCACACCGTCGGTGCAGATAATCATCGGGCCTGCCGGAATCATTGAGCGGGGTGTTGTCCATGTGCCTTCAATCACCGACATTCTGTCGGAGAAGTTTACAATTGCCGCAAAGTTATCTTCGGTATCACCAAAATCGGTATTCAGGTTTTTACCAACCGAAACAACGCTCTTTGCACCGCTATCCAGCATCCATCTGGTGTAGAAGCAACCGTAGCAACCGATATCCAACAACACACCGCCGCCAAATTTGTCCTGATGCCACCAGGTTTTTGCACGCATCTCATCGGTCATAACCTCGGCATCTGCATCAACGCCTCTGTGTCTTGCACCCTTTCCCAAAGGTCCGGTGTGACCGTTGATATATCGCATCTTAATCGGAGTTCCGACAATGCCGGAATCAATGATTTTTCTTAACTTGTGCGCAATCGGATTCCATGCAACCGGCCAGTTGACCACTGCCTTGATTCCGTAGGCTTCAACACTCTTTTTAATCTGGTTTGCCGCCTCAATGCTGACTGCTAACGGCTTTTCGATGCAGACGTTCACACCACGCTTTGCACATTCCTCCACAACCTCCGGCTTCTGACAGTTTTCGGTCAGAATAAATGCGATTTCCGGCTTTAACTCGTCCAACATTTTTTTGTAATCGTCATAGATATTGCCACAATAGGTGTTGCGGATATTTTCCATGTTCCAATCATGGGTATAACGCATGGGCGGAATCGGTTCGGTGCCGGAGGCAACCGGAGCCGCACCCACTAATTCAAAGTCGGGTTGCTCCTGCATATACATTGCAATTTCATTGACGTGCATATGGGAAAAACCAATAATAACTGCTCTTATCATATTTGTAAAATTTCCTTTCAATAATTATTGTTGTAGTTTTACATTTTATAATTCGCTTGCGCGTACTTCTTTTCCTGTTTCTGCAGATTTGTAGAAGCATTCAATTGCCTTGGTTACTTCAATGTTCTGATGCTTCTTAATCAGATATTCTTCCTTGCCTGCAATGGTGTTCATGATATTTCGGTACATATATCTGTGTTGTTCAAAGGGTACACCGGCAAATGCGCCGTTATCAAACCATTTCATATCACATTCGGACTGATATCTTCCGATATTTTTATAAAGCTTTTCCTTGTTTACCGAGAGACCGCCCTTGTCGCCGCAGATTACCATATCCAGGTTGGTGGTCGGCAGATTGATTGCCCAGGAGAATTTGAAGTTGACACTCATGCCACCCTCTAACCGCATAAAGCCGGTTGAGAAATCCTCTACGTTAAATTCCTTGTAGTCATAGGGGCGTGGGGTAAAGGTTCCGGAGTATGCACCGCTTTCTGCAATGCTCAACAGAATATCCTCACCCTGATTTGCAATCTTGGTATATGCACTGCCCGAAACAGATTCCACCTTCTTGTCCCCAACAATCCACAAAAGAGAGTCAATCAGATGTACACCCAAATCGCAGAACGGACCGCCAAAGTTATGCTCCTTCATATGGAACATACCCCAGGTCGGGATTCCGATTCGGCGGATAAATTCGATATCGGAGAAGTAAACATCACCCAGCTCGCCGGAATCGACCAATGCCTTGGATTGTTGCATATAGTTTCTCCAACGCATACATTGACACGGGAAGAGCATCTTTTTGCAATCCTTTGCAGTCTGCCACATTTCCTCAGCATCGGCAACGGTCAGCGCAATCGGCTTTTCGCAGGCAACGTGTGCACCTGCTTGCAATGCCTTGATGGTCCATTCCTTGTGGTACATATTCGGGGTACAAACTGCTACAAAATCCGGCTTTAATTCATCCAGCATTTTTTGCGGATCCTGATAATAGTTCGGTACGTTGTGGCGTTTTGCGGTTTCTGCCGCAACCTCCTCACGGATATCAGCAACGCCGACAACCTCTAAAAGACCTTCCCTTCGCAGGTCGTTCAAAGCAGGAAAATGTGCGCTGTTTGCAATCATGCCGCAACCGATGACGGCAACTCTTAATTTACTCATGTTATTTACCTCCAAAAAAATAATTTCTTATTTACAATTATAGAATTTTATGCTATAATCGTAAATACACAAAACACGCAAATGTGTGGACAAAACCGTCATTTTAAAAAAGGAGGACGTATGATATACCATTTTAACGTACAGACCATGCCAACAATTAAAAGTACCTATACGGTTATCCGTAACACAATCTGGCAGGTTGCCGATCCATACCACATTCTCTTAAGCATTACCGATGGGGAGTGCGAGGTGGAGACGGGTGGAGAAAAGCATCGTTTGAAAAAAGGGAGCAGTATGCTGATTCCGGCGAACCAATCCTACAAAAGAACCCCGGTGGACGGTAAAATGTGCGAGATGATGTATGTGCATTTTACAGTCGGAGAGACCGACGAGCTGACAGAAAAAGAAGCCTTGGAAAAAATCAACCGGAACAAAGCAGAAGCGGAGCAGTCCTTATTGGATTCGCAGAATAGCTTTGTTGCGGCACTGACCGATGTGTTTTTGAAGCCGGTTCTGCATCGGGAGGATGGAAAAACACTCGAAATCTGTGAAAAAATCAAGGCACTCCGATACGGATATAAGATTGATAATACTTTGTTTTTGCTGATTTATTTTTGCGAGCTTTTAGCACTTTTGTCCAAGCAAACACTCGGAGAACTGCGGGAGCAGGACACCGACACGCAAACGGTCAAGATTCCGTATAATTTAAAAAAAGCCGTCTGGTATATCAAGCAGAATGATTCCAAAAAGATTACGGTTTCTGACCTGTGCCAGTACTGCAGTATTTCCGAATCGCAGTTGACCCGATATTTTAAAGAGCATTTTCACACCACACCGATTCAGTATATCATTGATTTTAAAATGAACCGTGCCAGAGAAATCTTTTTAAATGCCCCCGAAATCCCGGTCAAGAGTGTAAGCAGTGATTTGGGCTATGACGATCAGCACTATTTTTCACGCATCTTTACCAAGGTGACCGGAGAAACACCGACCGCTTATAAGGAACGGGTTTCGGAATTTTCTCCGAAAAAGCTAATTTAAAAGATATGAAAATAACATAAAAATGTATGCTTTTTCTATGGAATCAGATATGATTTTTCTATATAATAAAGAAAAAAACTTTGAAAAGAGGGCATCAGAATGAAGCAAGCAATCAAATTACATGAAGACGGTGACCGCCTGCAGAATCCGCAATATCTGCACTATGGCAGATTGCCGGCACGTGCAACGGTAGTTCCGGCTTTGCATGAGGGCGTTTATTTTCAGAATAAAGAGGAATCCGAACGGATTCAGGTGCTAAATGGAGACTTTCGGTTCAGCTATCAGAATGGTGATGTACTGTTGGATATTTTCTGTTATGAGGAGTATGATGATTCTGCATGGGACATTCTTCCGGTTCCGTCGATGTGGCAGTATCACGGCTACGGTACACCGCTTTACCCGAATGTGGAATATCCGATTCCGTTCAATCCGCCGTATGTCTGCTGTGAAAACCCGGTCGGCTATTACCGACGTCGCTTTACTGCAAAGCGAACCGGAAAAACAATTCTGTATTTTGGCGGTGTGGACAATGCGTTTGATGTTTACTTGAATGGAAAATATGTGGGATTTTCTAAGGGGAGCCGTCTGCCGGCAGAGTTTGATGTGACGGAGCTTTTAAAGGACGGGGAAAATCTGTTGTGTGTCAAGGTGTTTACCTATAGTGATGCGACCTATCTGGAAAATCAGGATATGCTACTGGCAAGCGGTATCTTCCGGGATGTGATGCTGTATCATTTAGAGGAGGCGTATGTCTGGGACTACTTTGTGCGGACAGAGGAGAATCGTGTTTTATTGGATGTGATGCCCCAAGGAAATCTGGCAGATTGCCGGGTAGTGGCAGAGGTGGCAGGCAATGTGCAGGAAAAACCGGCAGAAGAAAAGCTTTCTTTCGCTTTTACCTTATCAGAGGTCAAGCGCTGGAATGCAGAGGAGCCGAATCTGTATCCGGTAACCATCCGCCTTTATCGTGGGGATGCTCTTTTGGAGGTGCATTCCAAAAAAATCGGATTTATGAAAAGTCAGGTAGAGGGGAACAAGCTTTTGGTGAATGATACCCCGATTACCATTAAGGGAATTAACCGACACGAGCATGACCCGAAAAACGGGCGTGCTATCACGGTAGAACGAATCCGGAATGAGCTGAAGCTAATTAAGGAACATAATATGAACGCAATCCGATGTGCGCATTATACCAATCATCCGGCATTTTATGAAATTGCATCCGAGCTGGGAATCTATGTGATGGGGGAAGCGGATTTGGAAACACACGGTTGCGACCAGATGGGAGACCAGGGCTATCTTTCCAAGCAAGCAGAATGGTTTCCGGCATTTTATGACCGGATTTCCCGGATGGCAGAACGGGATAAAAATGAGACCTGCATCTTTATCTGGAGCGTCGGAAACGAACACGGATGCGGAGAAAATCTCGACCGCTGTATCGACTATTTAAGACAGTCGCCCTATGCAAAACCGATTGTACAGGTTTGTGATTCTGCAAGGAATCCGGAGATTTGCGATTTTCGCTTTGACGGATATTTTACCATGGAATCATTGATGAGCTTTCCGGAGGAGGGTGCGCCGGTTATCCTGATTGAATACGGTCATGCAATGGGCAACAGTCCCGGACTTATGGAGGATACCTGGGATTATGTCTATACGCACCGTCATATTGCAGGCGGTTTCGTCTGGGAATTTAAAAATCACGGATTCCATCAGCAGGATGCACAAGGCAGGGATTACTACCTTTACGGCGGTGATTTCGGGGATATCAATCATTGGTCGAATTTTTCGATGGACGGCTACTGTCTGTCCGACGGAACCCCGAAGCCATCCCTGCGTGATTGCAAAAATGTGCTTGCACCGACCTATGTTACTTGTGACGGGGAAACAATCCGCCTGATGAACACCAATGATTTCCGCTCTTTAGCGTATGTCACACTCAAATGGGAGCTTTGTGAGGATTATCATGTAATCAGAGCGGGGGAGCAAAAGCTTCCGCCGGTCAAGCCTTATGAGACGGTGGTATTGGATTTGGATACCAAGGTAGAAACACCGGTGCCGGGTGCAGATTATATGGTAAACCTGCGTTTTTATGATGAGGACGGGACAGAAATTGCATATAAGCAGGCATTGCTGACGCAAAAGGCAGAAAAAGAACCCTTTGTGCCAAAACCTTACTTTGCAGAGGTTCGGATAGAGGGGCGTGTGGTGTCGGTTCGTGGGGAGGATTTCTCGGTCAGCTTTGAAGACGGTATGATTTGCCATTATAGCAAGGGCAGAAAAATCCTGATTGATTCAAAAATGCAATTGAATTTTTACCGTGCACCAACCGATAATGACGGCGTAGTCAACTGGAGTCCCCGTTGGATTGAGGCATGGGACAAGAGCTTTTTGCCGTACATTGAATTTTTTGCAGAAGCTGCTGAGGTAGAGAAAATGGAGGATTCGGTTGTTTTGCGTGTGTCGGGAAAGGCATTGCCAACCGGAAAGTATCTTGGATTTTTGGTGCAGATTACCTATACCATCTACAAGGACGGTATGATTTTAACCGAGATTTTGGGAGAACCCTATGGACATCTGCCGGAGGTTCTGCCAAGAATTGGTGTCTGCTTTGAATTGGAGAAGACTTTTTCAACCGTATCCTGGTATGGGCGTGGTGAAGATGAAAACTATTCCGACCGGAAGGCGCACTGTAATCTGGGGTACTATAGCCTGCCGGTGGAGGAGATGAATTTTCTCTATGATATTCCGCAGGAGTGCGGAAACCGGATTGATAACCGATTTGTGACGGTGAGCGGAAGCGGTGCAGGCTTGTCGGTGATTGGCTCTGACAGGTTCAGCTTTTCCTATCACGATTTTACCCTGCAGGCACTCACCCGTGCAAGACACCGGAACGAGCTGGAAAAAGCGGATAAGAATTATCTTTATATCGACTATATCATGCGTGGATTGGGCAGTCATTCCTGCGGTCCGAACCCGGAGGAATGCTATGAATTAAGACCGCATACCTTCTTTTTTGCATTTGTATTGTCCGGGGAGACGGATTCGGAGAAGCTTTTGTCGCTTGCAAGAAAGGATTTCGGGAAAAAGACCGCACGATTGTCCGAAACTTATCATTGGACTTCGGGAGAGATGAAACAAAGTGTGATAGAATGTAATATCAATAACAAATAAATCAATCCCAAAAAAGCCTTGCAGAAAAGGGGAAAGTATGATACACTAACAATATAGTACAGATTGAGGGAGAAGCATATGAAAAAAATGATTATGGTGGGAAACACCCATTTTGACCCGGTCTGGCTCTGGCAATGGGACGAGGCTTTGTCGTCCATTACTGCAACCTTCCGTGCGGCTTTGGCACGCATGGAGGAATATGAGGACTTTACCTATTCCTTTTCTGCACCGGCTGTTCTGGAGTGGATTGAACAAACGGATGAAGCGTTGTTTGAACAAATCAAAAAGCGGATTGCAGAGGGCAGATGGGAGCTTTGCGAGGGCTGGTGGTTGCAGGCAGACTGCAATTCGGCAAATGGTGAAAGCTATATCCGGCAAGGGTTGTATGCACAACAATATTATCAGCAGAAATTCGGAAAAACAAGCAAAACCGTTTTTAATATTGATAGCTTCGGGCATCCGCAAAGTCTGGTTCAACTGCTTTCGGGCTGTGGGATTGAGAACTATGTGTTCTGGAGACCGAATGAGGAGCATAAGCCGTTGCCTTCGCCGGTTTTTCTCTGGAAGGGTGACAATGATACCAAAGTAAAGGCGTATCGGATTGGCGGTGCAGGCGGTGAGATTTTTACTGCTGACATCACAAAGGACACGTTAGAGCCGTTGTTGGAGGAAGCAAAAAAATCCTCACATGATTATCTGGTTGTCTACGGTGTGACCGACCATGGCGGTGCCCCGACCATAGAAATGATTGAAAAAATCAAGGAAGTATCCTGCAAGGAGC
>SVJN01000028.1 GCA_015068965.1 Oscillospiraceae bacterium | reverse complement strand
GCATCAGGATGCAATAACGCTTGTAAACCAATGGTTTGAACAGTGCCGACGGGAAAAGTCGATTTCACGTTCCCGGGCAATTTCGGTATGGAGCCTGATGTTGGCAATGCTGACCAAGAAGATGTCGCAACTGAACGTGGAGCATTTCAACCGGCAGAATGCCGATGGCTGGAAACGACTGCTGGAGCAAAGCAAAACCATTTTAGATTTGCAGGGGCAGGTGTTGGGGAGTCTGGAGCAGTTCTTTGATGCCATCCGGGAGGAAAGCCGGTCAAGAGCCGACCGGATTGTACGGCAGATTATCAATTATATAGACGAAAATTTAGAGCAGGATTTGTCGCTCGGAATGCTTGCCAATCAGGTCAGCTTAAGTCCGGGATATTTAGCGGTGCTTTTAAAAAAGCATTTAGGAACCAACCATTCCAAATATATCACACAACGCCGTCTGGAACGGGCAAAGCAGCTTTTGAAGCATACCGATAAACGAATCGGGGAAATTGCGGAAATGGTCGGATATTCCGATGTGCGGTATTTTAACAAGGTATTCAAACAGAATATCGGATGTAAGCCATCTGATTACAGAAAAAAGAATCATATATGAGGATATATGTTTGAAAGAAAACACAGCGGTATAAATGATCAGTTATGCCGCTGTGTTTCGTATTTTGAAGGAGAAATACCAACATATTTTTTAAATGCTCTCGAAAAATCATAAATATTTAAATAGCCCAGGGATTGTGCTATATCAGTGATACTGCCGTAATCACTTTTTAGCATTTCCTTGGCTTTTTTTATTCGTAGTTCATGTATGTAGGTAATTGGAGAGGTACCAATAACGTCGGTAAATAGCTTTCTGAAATATACTGTAGAAAGACCTGTAAGCTGAGCAAGGTCATCATTCCTGATATCCGTATTGTAATTTTTTGCAATATAATCCAGAGCAGGACTGATTTTGTTGCGTTTTTCGGTTGGTAAATACTTTTTTTGTGCGGATTGTATCAGCATCAGCAGAATGGAATATGTGTCCCGGATGCTTTCGAGTTCATACATAGATTTTCTAAGCGTTCTCTTATATTCCAATTCCTTAAAAAGCTTTAAAATTTTATCGCTGTTCTTTACGGAAAAACTGAAAATGTCACTACATATCAGTTCACTTTCAAATTCAATCATCGAAAAGTGTCCGGATTGGGTGCATTGCCATTCATAAGAACAGCCTTTGGGTAAAATGACAAGATTGTGTATGTCGGAAAGATAGGATTTTCCTTCAGAAGCATACATGGTTTCTCCCTCGTATTTGATGACAATTGCCCAGTTTGGACGATTATTTCTTTGCGTTTTCGTATTTTTTTCTGTATACAGAGTTGTTGCTGAATACACTTTGGTAATAATCAAATTTGATAAAATATCTGAATGCATATACATCACACCTTTTTTGGATAATTATAGACTAAAGAAAATATTTTGTCAACAATTTAGTAGCAAATTTGATAAAAAAATCATATTTGCTATTTTGTTTTATTCTATTTTTTTATATAATGTCAACAAGAGGTAATAACGAGAAAGTTCCTTTCTCATTATTGCCGCCGGCGGATTTGATTGCCCGTGCGATTTTTTTCTCAGCAATGCTTCGAAAAACGCACATGGGCGTAAAAATCTCTTATCATTCCTTGCCATACGGATAAGAGAAAACTCACTATTTTTATGCCGACGTATGGCGGCAGAATGGAGATTTTTTTATGAAAATATTATCAAAATTACAGGCACCGGCCATTGCAGGAGTTATCCGGGAAAAAACTGCAAAAGCAGCAATTGCCGAAATCAAAAACTGTATGTATGACGGGGCAGATATGATAGATTTACATATGTCATGCCTTGAAAATAGCGACACGAATACACTACGGGAAATCATACAAGCTACGAAGCTGCCGATTTTAGCACTTAACTACAACTGCAGATATGATTGGTCGACAGCTGGGTTTTCGGAAGAAGAAAGAGTAGAAAGTTTTCTGCGCGCAGTAGAAGCGGGTGCTGCGGGAATAGATATGCAAGGGTATACATTTCATAGTCTGTCAAAAGACGGTTTTTGCGGAGAAGATAAATATTCCTTTACAAAAGGAAATCCAAAAGAAATTGTTACAGATGAAGCAATTATTTCAAAGCAATGTGCGTTGATAGAAAAAATTCATGCAAAGGGTGCAGAGGTTCTGCTTTCCTGCCATCCGGGCATATCAATGAGTTGTCAGCAGATTGTTGAGCTTGCGTTATTTTTGGAAAAACGAAATCCTGATATTATCAAAATTGTAACCGCCGCAACAAACGAAGATGAATTGTTTGAAAGCTTTCAAACAATGATTGCATTAAAAAAAGAAGTAAAAACTCCGGTGAGCTATCATACATACGGAAAAGCAGGAATGTTGTCAAGAATTATAAATCCCATCTTAGGCGGTCAGATTATATTCTGTGTAGACCGTTATTCCCAAAGCAGTACGATGGAGCAGCTTGATTTGAAAACAGTCAAGTCAATTGTTGATAATATGAAAAAGATAATGTGAGGTGTGAAATGTTGAATAAACAAATATTTTTTACAGATATTCACAAGGCGGAGCTTTTAGAAAATGAAGTCCGCAAAGTAAAGGAAAATGAAGTGCTTGCGAAAATGGAATATACTGTTGTGAGTGGCGGTACAGAACGAGCCTGCATTTTAGGAATGAATAATACTTTGCAAAAATTTCCTATGTCGTTAGGATATTGCGGCGTAGGATATGTTGAAGAAATCGGAGCGGATGTGGGAAAAGTAGCAGTTGGCGACAGGGTTTTGGTTTATCACGGTTGTCATTCAAAATATAATATCCGTGCCGAAGATGAGATTACAAAGGTCGAAAACGATACCGTTTCATCTCTTGAAGCAGCATTTGTTATTATCGCTTCCATGGGGTTGGGCGGAGTCAGAAAGCTGGAAATTGAGCTTGGCGAGTCTGCAATGATAATGGGACAAGGCTTGCTTGGTGTATTTGCAACGCAGTTTTTAAGACTTTCCGGTGCAAATCCTGTAATTGCTGCCGACCTGAATCCACAAAGACGAGAGCTTGCATTAAAGCTTGGTGCTGATTATGCTTTTGACCCGTCGGAAAAGGATTTTGTTCAAAAAGTAAGAGAGGTTACCAAGGGGAAAGGTGTAAATGGTTGTGTTGAGGTTACCGGTATAGCCGAGGCTATGAATCAGGCGCTCCGATGTGCTTCCTGGATGGGCAGAATTTCACTGCTTGGTTGCACAAGAGTTTCAGACTGTGCAGTTGACTATTACCAACAGGTGCATCGTCCCGGTATAAAGCTTATCGGTGCGCATAATTTTGTAAGACCAAAGCATGAATCCTATCCGCACCACTGGACACATCATGACGATTGTAATGCAATACTTGATATGATCGCATCAAAGCGAATTCAGGTAGAACCGATTGTTTCCCGAATTGAGTCTCCAATGAATGCAACGCAGATTTACAACGAGCTTTGTGATGATAAAAATTTCCCGATTGGGACAGTGTTTGATTGGAGGGAGTTGTGATGAAAAAAATAAAAATTGGACAAATTGGAATAGGACATAATCATGGTGAAGGTAAAATGCTTGCAGTACAAAAATTTCCTGAGCTCTTTGAGGTGATAGGCTATGCGGAAGAAAACGAAGAATGGGTAAAAAAGCGTGGCAATCTTCCGTGCTATAAAGATTTACCGAGATTGAGTGTTGAAGAAATCCTTGAAAAGTCAGATGCTATTTTAGCAGAATGTGATGTCTGGGATTTAACAAAAATTGCACAGAAATGTGTAGATGCTGGAAAACACGTCCATATAGATAAGCCTGCAAGCGGAACTTTAGCTGAATTTGAAGCACTTTTAAATCGTGCCAAAGAAAAAAAGCTTACGGTTCAGATGGGATATATGTATCGCTATAATTTTGCAATCCAAAAACTTATGGGGATGATTAACTCAGGTGAATTAGGCGAAATTTATCAGATTGATGCAGAAATGAGCACATACCATCCAAAGGAATACAGGCAATGGCTTGGGCACTTTAAGGGTGGTTCTATGTATATATTTGGTTCTCACCTGATTGATTTGGTTGTTAGCATTTTGGGTGAACCGGAAAAAGTGCATCCATTTATAAAGCAAACCGGTTTTGAAGGTGTTTATTCGGACGATAACTGCTTTGCAGTTTTAGAATATGACAAAGCAATTGCGAGAATTACCAACCTTTCCGTAGAAGTAAATGGTTGGGGAATGAGAAGATTTGCTGTGATGGGAAGCAAAGGAACTGTTGAAATCAAGCCAATTGAGCTTGATGTTGAAATGTACAAATCCACAACTGATATTGCAGCAAATTCCTACCAAGCGATGCACGAAAAGATTGATGTACAAGATGTTCCTGCCCTTTCTCGCTATGACGAAATGATGAAGGATTTTTATAAATCCATGATAGGTGAAAAAGCAAATCCATATTCCTATGAGCACGAATTGGCGGTTCAAAGAACTCTTTGCAGAGTTGTGGGAGAAAATTGATATGTCAAAGATACTTATTAAAAACGGAAAAGTCTGGGACGGTGAAAGATTTTATTTTGCCGACGTTTTAACAGAGAATGAAAAGATAAGTAAAATTGCAGATAAAATAGATGAAGCTGCTGAATTTGAATATAATGCAAGCGGCAAAATTGTGTCAGCCGGACTTGTTGATGCTCATGTGCATATGAGAGGTATCAACAAAGAATTTGGAATACACGCTGAGCTGAGCAGTATTCCTTTCGGTGTGACAGCTGCCGCTGACGCATGCGGTGCTTATGGAGACAAAGCCTTGCTTGACACATTTTTGCTTAAAAATGTCATATTTGTACCTGCCGGATTTCGCAATAATAGAGCTATTTTTGATTCTACAGAGAAAATGATAGAAAAATATGGTGAAAAAGTTGTTGGAATAAAAGCTTATTTTGATACACAAATATCCGATGTACAAGACATCAAACCGCTTTACGAGGTTGTAGAGTTTGCGGAAAAGAAGAACCTTATGATTATGGTTCATTCTTCAAATTCTCCTGTTTCTATGTCGGAGCTTTTAGGCACATTAAGAAAAGGCGATATTTTAACCCATACATATCATGGCGGCAAGAACAATGTCAGCGAGGATCGCTTTGAATGCATAAAAACGGCAAAAAAGCGTGGGGTTATTATTGATGCAGGATTTGCCGGTTATGTTCACACGGATTTCAAGGTGTTTAAAGACGCCATCAGCTGTGGTGCAGTGCCCGATGTTATAAGCACAGATATAACACGATTCAGTGCATACAAAAGAGGCGGCAGATACGGCATGACTATGTGTATGAGCATAGCAAAACACCTCGGAATGAGTGAAAAAGATATATTCCGTGCAGTAACCTCGGCTCCGGCAAAAGCACTCGGCAAAGAAAATGAATGGGGACATTTACAGGTTGGCAGATGTGCAGACCTTGCAGTCTTTGACCACACAGATGAAGGTTTTGACCTGACGGATATGGCGGGAAATCGTATTGAAAGTGAAAACGGATATAGATGTGTTTTGACGGTTGTATACGGCGAATTAGTTTATAAAGATTGAAATTGGAGGAATATAAAATGAGTACAAAAGTTTTGGTATTAGGTTCGACGGGGGCTATGGGTCGATATCTTGTACCCTATCTTGCTGATATGGGGTATCGTGTTACCGCAGTATCTCTTGAAGATGAAAAACCTTATAACAGTAATGTAAATTGTGTAAAAGGAAATGCAAAGGATTTTGACTTTTTGAACTCTCTGCTTTCACAGAAGTTTGATGGTGTCGTAGATTTCATGGTATACGGCGGTCATGATTTTGAAAAGTATTACAAATTGTTTTTAGAAAATACAGGGCATTATATCTTCCTTTCATCTTGCCGTGTTTATGCGAACGAAGAGATTCCGGTAAAAGAAACATCTCCGAGACTTCTCGATGTGTCAAAAGATAAAGCACTTTTGGCTTCAGACGATTACTGTATTTATAAAGCAAAGTCCGAAAATTTACTGATGCTGTCCAAATATAACAACTGGACTGTTGTACGTCCTGCGACAACCTTCTCCCAAATGCGTTATCAGCTTGTTACATTAGAAGCGGCAAATACTGTCGGCAGAGCAAAAAAGGGCAAAAAAGTAGTGTTGCCCGTTCAGGCTAAAAACAAGCCTGCAACGCTTTGCTGGGCAGGTGATGTATCTATGATGATTGCAAAGCTTTTGTTTAACGAAAAAGCCAAAAGAGAAATCATTAACGTCTGCTCAGCAGAGCATCGCACATGGGAAGAAATTGCCGAATACTATCGTGACATTGCGGGTCTTGAGGCTGTTTGGGTAGATAAGGAAGACTACCTCAGAATTCTGAACCCGGATATGGGACTCGGAACACGCTGGCAGCTTGAATATGCAAGAATGTTTGACCGCATAACGGATAATTCCAAGGTGTTGAAGCTTACGGGTATGAAGCAGGAGGAGCTGACACCATTGTATGATGCGCTCAAAATGATGATTGAAGCCGTACCCGAGGGCTATGAATTCCCCGAAACAGATGTAAGCCGTAGGATGGACGAATATCTTGAGAAAAATGGTCTGAATGAAAGGAGACAATGACGATGAAAGCAATGCTTGTTGATGATGATAAAAATCTGGTCTGGACAGAGGTTGAAGATCCGGTCATAAAGGATGATGAGGTGCTTGTAAAAATATATGCGGTAGCCTTGAATCGTGCAGACCTTTTGCAAAGACAAGGAAAATACCCCTCTCCTGCCGGTTGTCCTGAATGGATGGGACTTGAAATTTCAGGAGAAATTGTTGAGCTTGGAAAAATGGTTACAACTTGGCAAATCGGTGATAAGGTTTGTGCACTCTTAGGTGGTGGCGGATATGCAGAGTGTGTTGCCGTAAAATATGATATGCTGATGCCGATTCCAAAGGGACTCACCATGGAAGAAGCATCAGCGCTTCCCGAAGCATATGCAACCTCATACCTGAATCTGTTTATCGAAGGACATCTGGAAAAAGGACAAACTGCCTTTATCCCTGCAGGGGCATCGGGGCTTGCGTCGGTTGCAATTCCGATGGCAAAAGCATTTGGTGCAAGGGTTATCACATCTGTTTTATCTGATGAAATTGCTGAAAAAATCAAGGATTTGGGGGCAGATGTAATCATAAATTCTACAACGACGAAGGTTGAAGAAGTCTTGAAAGCTGAAGAAGAAAGCGGTACTCCGGTCAATGTTTCTATGGACTGCTTAAGCGGTGAAAGTCTGGGGAAAAGCCTTCCCTATATGGCACGGGGCGGATACTGGATTGTAATTTCTACCCTTGCTGGCATTGAAACTTCTCTCCTTTTGAGACCGCTTCTTACAAAAGGCTTACACCTTGTGGGAAGTATGCTCAGAAACAGAACGCCGGAATTTAAGGCATATATCCTCTCAGAGCTGGTAAAAAAAGTATGGCCTAAAATTGAAAGTGGCGAGATAAAACCGTCAATATATAAGGTTTTGCCCATCGAACAGGCAGAAGAAGCCCATGCAATTTTAGAAAGAAATGAAAATATAGGAAAAGTGGTTTTGAAGGTGTAAAAATAAATCTATACTTTATAAGAAGTGTATTTTTCTGCATTGAGTGGAAAAGTACACTTTTTTCTTTTGTTTCTCTCATTTTTTTAAAGCCTTATTTTTGCTATAATGATAATAACATAAGATAGGAGTGATGTAAAAATGCAGACAGAACTAAAAAAACGAGAGGGGAAGAAACGCAAAAGCTTCGCAACGTGGTTTGAAGATACTGGCGTTACCTATGCAATGCTATTGCCGAACTTTATTATGTTCCTGGTATTTACGTTGTATCCGATGCTGTGGACGATGCGTTTTATGTTCTACAAGTATGACGGAATTCTGTTGGCAAAGTTCATTGGACTGGATAACTTTATCCGTGCGTTCCAGGATGTCTATTGGTGGAATTCCGTTCTGAATACACTAAAAATTGCCGGAATGAAGTTGGTGATTGAAATTCCGCTTGCGTTGATTTTAGCGGTCATTCTGAATCAGAAGCTCCGGGGCAGAGGCTTGTTCCGAGGCGTATTCTTCCTGCCGACCGTTATCAGTATGGCAACGATTTCGCTGGCGTTTTCCTTTATGTTCTCGCCGTATAACGGAATTGTCAACAACCTGTTAAAGGAGCTTGGCATAATTTCGCAGAACATCAGCTTTCTGGAAAAGCCGACCAGTGCGTTTTTCACCGTCGTAATTATATCAGTCTGGTCGGTATTCGGTCAGAATATGCTCCTGATTTTGTCAGGTCTTGTGAATATTCCGGAGGAGCTCAATGAAAGTGCAGCGTTGGACGGTGCAAACAAGATACAGATTTTCTGGCATATTACCATCCCGATGATTATGCCCTTGTTCAAGGTTATCCTGATGCTGGCAATCATCGGAAGCTTAGGAATCTTTGACCCGGTTTATCTGATTACCAACGGTGGACCGCAAAGAGCGACAGAGGTTATGGCACTCAACATTTACAATTACTACTTCTCGACCTCGGGCAGTGCGGGACAGTACGGTTACGGTGCGGCTCTGAGCTTCTTGTCCTCCATCATTATCTGTCTGGTAACCATTGTTTATAACTGGATTCAGAAAAAATGCGAGTAAAGGAGGGAAAAGCATGAAAGAAACAGTTAGCTTAAAAGCAAAGCGATTTGTCGGACACGGAATTTTATACATAATCCTGATTCTCTTGAGTGTGATTGTGCTATTCCCGGTTCTTTACAGTATTTTAGGCTCCTTCAAAACCACGCAGGAGCTGATGGTATCCACCTCGTTGATTCCGAAGGAGTTTACCCTCGATAACTACCTGACGGCGTGGAACGAAATTGACTACGGCAGATACACCCTGAACAGTTTGATTTGTTCGGGTTGTGCGGTACTCTTTGCCGTTGTGCAGACCACCATGAACGCATATGTTTTTTCCAGAAGAAATTTTGCCGGTAAAAAGGTATTGCTTACCACCTACATGGCATTTTTGTTCATCGGTGCAGGACCTGCGGGAATGTTCCCGGTTTACAACATCCTGGTAAAGCTTGGCTTGAACAAGAGTCTGCTCGGTTTGATTATCCGTTACTTCGGAGCCGGTATTTCCAACATTCTTTTGTGTATGGGATATTTAAACGGTATTTCCAAGGAATATGACGAAGCGGCAAGAATTGACGGATGCTCATTCTTCCGTACCTATGTGCAGATTATTCTGCCTCTGATGGCACCGATTGCCGGTGTTATCGCTCTGTTTGCATTCCGCGGTGCGTGGAATGAATATCTGATGCCAATGATTATCACAACCGGAAGTCCGCATCTGCAGACACTCCCGGTTGCAACGGTGGCATTAAAATCCGGCGGTCAAACCGCTACAATGTGGTCAGTAATGCTGGCGGCGGCGAACATTTCGATGATTCCGATGATTCTTGTTTATATTATCTGTAATAAACAATTTATCAACGGTATCACCGCCGGCGGCGTGAAAGGTTAATAAAAGGTAAAATAAAAGGAGGAACAAACAATGAAAAAATTAATTTGCAGCTTATTAGCAGGTGTGATGGCATTGGGAATGCTGTCTGGTTGTGGCGGAAGCGAGGAAGCAACCAAGGACGGAAAAGCAAAAATCATGATTGTCAGCAGTGAGAGAAGCTCACAGAAGGTGATGCAGGAGCTGATAGACGGCTTCAACGCAAGCCATCCGGATATTGAGGTACAGTATGAATGTAAGGATGATACCGTAGGTGATTATTTAAAAACCACCTACACCTCAAAAAATCCGCCCGATATACATATTTCATTCTCCGGAATGGACAGCTTAAGACTTGCAGGAATGATAAGACCTTTGCCGGATGACTTTATGGAATGGGCAAGAGAGAATGTAATCAAAGATGCAATCGGTGATCCGGACTTGGACGGAAAGTATTATTCCATCGGTAAGTCCGGAGGTGCTGCTGCAAAATTAGCATATAACAAGGATTTGTTTGCAGAATGCGGAATCGAAGCACCGCCCAAGACCTTTGCAGAAATGAGAGAAATCGCAAAGATTATTACCGAAAAGGGTAACGGCGTAAAATATGGCTTTGCATTGCCTTTAAAGGATGCAGTCTTTACCCGTTATTATGTTATGATTCCGGGATGTCCTTCGGGCTTAATGAACCGTGACGGTTTTGACCCGGCAACCGATAAGTTTGATTACTCCATCTACGGAAAGATGGTTGGCTTCTTAAGAGAATTGATTGCAGACGGTTCGGTATTCCCGACTCCGTACACGCTGGATAACGATACTGCTCGTGCACAGTTTGCAGAGGGTAATGTTGGTATGATTTATGCACATGGTTGGGACGTTGCAGTTTATAACGACCAGTTCCCGGCAAAGTGTGATTGGGCTGTAGTAGACTACCCGGTATTCGATGAATTAAAGGGTGGACATCCGTTTGGTGTCGGCGGAACAACCGGATGGTATATGAGTGCTCTTTCCAAGTACCCGGATGCTCAGTACGAAGTATTTAAGTGGCTCTATTCCGAAGAGGTTCAGAAGCGTTTGTTAGAGACTAACTCCATTTCTTCTGCAACCCTGAAATCCTTAGCAGATGTTATCACAAACAGCGAAAAGAAGAACGGTGCGGAATTTGCAACCAGAACCTATCCGCTCTTTAAAACCGACTGGCCGAAGCGTCCGAGTCCGACCATTGAGGGTGACGATGATTATACAACCTTGAAGAACCTTATCTTAGATCCGACTCTGGATATTGATGCAGAACTGAGTGCATTGAATGACCGTTATAATAAGGGTTATGAACAGTTCAAGATTGACAAGACTGAGCTTGGTGAAGATGTTTCCCAGTATTATAAACCGGATGTAGATTATATTGTAGATTCTCCGGAGGACGAATAAAGATATAGGGGATGGGTTCCCCATCCCGCACCTCCTATAATATAGGAAGAAACTCGAACAGGAAGGAAGGCAAAAAGATGAAAAAATTAGCAGTATTGCTTACAACCATTGCTCTATTGTGTAACACCGTCGGCTATGCAGCAAGTGTGAATGCAACTGGAGCAAAGATTGAAGTTACCGCATCGGTGAACAAGAAAAATCAGACCATTCCGTATTTTCTTCTGTGTCCGGGCTATACCGCCGAGGATTTGGAGACAGCAGATATGAAAGATGCAATTGCCCATGCAAATACGGTACAAAGCGATGAAAACTTTGGAATTTCTGTATCAATCCCGATGCCGGCAGATGCAAAAAGCGGAAAATATGTATTTATTGTTGAGAATCAGGAGGAGGCATTCTATTTCTCCACCATCACAGAACGGAAGAATGCACTTTCTATCTTTGATGCAGGAAATCAGGATGCAATTCATACCTATTTAAAGGATGCAGAAAATTATACTGCATTGCTTGCATCGGATGAAAAGGCGGCAATCTATCAAACCTATTACACCGTTTTAGGGGAAACCGAACAAAAAGCGGTTTGTGCAAAACTTGGCGATTTTGTAGCTTCGGCAACCGAGAATGTCGGCAGAATCAATGATAATCTTGCTAAGTTCGGAAAGCTTCTGGACGAAAAAACCATAGAGGTTTTCAAAGAAAATGGCTTTGCCGCAATCAAGGCGCAAATCACCGACGAGAATGCAATCGAAGTGTTAGAAACCTACAACAAAGCATTCCTGTTGGATATGGAACGCTTAGACGGTAATCAAGCTACCATAAATAAGCAGCTCTACGAGGCGTTAAAGGACGAAACTGCTTTGAATCAGGAGGAGCTGGCAAAAATCTGCTATGAGCGGGTTGCAATTGCAAAAATCAATGACTTGAACAGCCGGAATGCGGCAACCATCAAGGAGATTGTAAAAACCTATCCGGAGGTATTCGGATTGGATATGACAACGGATGATTTCTCAAAGCTGTCAAAATCCAAGCAGAATTCCTTCCTCTCCAAAATGACCGGAACCGATTATGAGGATGTAGAAGCATTCTTAACTGCATACGAAAAGAATCTGACCTGGGCAAAGAATCTGAAGGAAAGTAGCGGAGGCAGCTCCTCTGGCGGTTCTTCGGGCGGTTCCTCAGGCGGCTCTGCTCCGTATATGGGCACAACCTCGGCAAACGGTGTGGTAGCAGTAAAGCCGGTACCGGCAGTTGTTCCAAAACAGGAAATTGTTACCTTTGCTGATTTGGAAGGCTATGACTGGGCAAAAACAGCAATTGAAAGCTTGGCACAAAAGAAAGTGATTGCAGGTGTCGGAAACGAACAGTTTGCACCGGCAAATGCCATCACCCGTGAAGCATTTGTAAAAATGGTATTGTCAGCATTCAGTATCGAAATGACCGGAACCGATGCAGGCTTTGCTGATGTTGCATCCGGAAGCTGGTATACTGAAAGTGTCAATACTGCAAAGGCGCTTGGCATTGTAAACGGACTCAGCGAAACCGAATTCGGTGTTGGTCAGTCCATTACCCGTCAGGATGCGGCAGTGATTTTAACCAATGTATTGAAGTGTAAAGGGGAGACAACAGAAGCTGACAAGTCATCTTCCTTTACAGATGAAGGCGACATTGCGGAATATGCAAAAGCCGCAATCGACTATCTTTGCCAGAAGGGCGCATTCCGTGGAAAGGAAGACGGAAGCTTTGCCCCGCAGGCAAACATTACAAGAGCAGAGACCGCAGTAGTTCTCTATCAGTTACTCGGAAGTGGGGTGAATGTCAATGAATAAGAAAATTATTTCTCTTTTGTCTGGATTGGTTCTTGCGCTTGGTCTGAGTGCAACCGTTTGTGCAGAGGATTATCTGGAAAGCTTTGAAGCAACAGAAAACAAATGGAATGCAAACGCACCCTATGTGGTTACCGAAATCAACGCAGAAGCAGAATATATCAAGGACGGTAACCAATCCCTGAAAATGGCATACCCGCAGGATGGCATGGGCTACTATCTGCCGATGCAATATCAGGAAAGCACCGGTTATCCGGTTGCAAACATCGTCGGAAGTAAAAAGCTCCAGAAAATCGGTGTGTGGGTGTATAACACCGCCGCAACCGAGGATGTAAAGCTCTTTGTTCAGACCAGAGGTACAAGTAATAAAAACATCACCAGCCCAAATGTGCTGTTGGATTTTACCGGCTGGAAATATGTGGAATTTGAAGTTCCGGCGGATACTACAAAGCTGATGAATTTTCAGATTAACAGTGTTCGTAGCACACAAGCCTCGGGAACTGTTTACCTCGATGCAGTCAGCGCAATCTATGCGTTTGATGAGAGTGAAAAGGTTGACTTAACCGTTTCCTCTTCCTTGCTTGACCAGGCAGAGCGTGTATCTGCAAATCCGGAAATTGTTTATACCTTCTCCAATCCGATTGAAGAGGATTTAACCACCCGGATTACCATTGAGCCGGAAGCAGAATATTCACTGGATAAGCTGGATGATAAAGCATTTTCCTTAAAGCTGGAAAATCTGACCCCGGCAACACCGTATACTGTTACCTGGACAGAGGTTACCGATATTTATAATCAGAAGGTATCCAAAAGCTTTACCTTCCGGACAGCAGATGAGTTTATTGATTTGAAGGCAGGGGAGGACATCATCACCAATACTTCACAAATCGAAGCAGGTGATTATTCCTACACCTTGTCGCTGGTAAATTATAATGAAGAAGCTTGCGGTGCAACCAGATTGGTGCTTCTTAGCTTCTATGATGCACAAGGCGTTATGACCGGAATTGCGGCGGCTGATATGCAGATTGCAGAAGCAGTCGGGGAAGAAAGTATTTCCGGAGCACTCTCCGGAACCCTGGCAGAAGCACCTGCAACGGTCAAGGCAATTGTCCTGGACTCTTGGGCAGACAGAGCTCTTTCAACCTTATTCGAGTTAGGAGGGAACTAACAGATGAAATTAAAAAAACTTCTTAGCTTATTCCTAAGCATTTGTATGCTCCCGGTTTTTGGTGTGCAGGCAGAGGAAAAATTAGAATTTGACGGCTATGTATTTGAAGATTTTGAATCACCCGACTCGGATGGTGAATGGTTCAATATAGCCCCGGAAACACACGAAGTTTCCACCTCGCAGGAGCACGCAGTATCGGGAAGCCGTTCGTTAAAATTTGCAGTCAACCGTGAAAGAACAGAAATCGGTATCACCTCACGTGAATATTCCCGAGGCGGACATCCGATGCCGGTCGGAAAATATTTCGGTATGTGGGTGTACGGCAATAAGCACGGAAACTCTATTTTCCCGGTGCTTTCTGATGCAGAAAGCGGTGGTCAGATGCACTTAAAGACGTTTACCGTTGACTGGCAGGGCTGGAAATATTTAGAATGGCAGATTCCGACCAATAAGTATAAGCTGTATCACATTGTATTTAAAAAGAATAATGCAGATAACGGCTACTATGATGAGATTTTCTTTGATGATTTCACCATCAGTAACGTGAGCTATTTTGAGGTTTACGGCGAGGATGCAGGCTTTGTCAACGATACCGGCATGGCAGGCAGTGTCGGTCAGATGGATTCTGGTGAGACTGAGGTTGTTACCACAACCCTCGATGAAATCGACCAGGAGCCTCCAACCAGAACCTCACCGCAGCCGAATCAGCTGAACAATGAAAATCCGCTGAAAATGATTTCCTATAAAAAGGCAATTGATTTGCCGAATAATATCGCCGGTGTTGCCTTCAACGAAATGACAATGTCCTCCAATACGCCGGAAACACGAGGTGTAAACTGGGCGGCACCGCTTGCAAACGACGGTATGGAGCGAAAGGGCAAACACACCCCGTTCTCCGGTGGTCTGAATAACGGTTCGGCAACGGATGAATACTTAACCTTCCATTTCAATGAAACCAAGACGATTAAGAGCGTCAATATCATCCCGAGATCAAGAGGTATGGGTTATCCGGTGGATTACACCATTGATGTCAGCCGTGACGGTAAGAAGTGGGAAACCGTGGTTACTGTAACCGGTGAGCTGTTAGCCGGCAGAGAGCAAAAGGCCATCATGGACCCGGTGGTTCACAGCTTTGCTCCGGTTAAGGCAAACTATATCCGGATGCACGTTACCAAATTAAACGGTAACGCAGGCGGTCACTACTTCCAGATTGCAGAATTTGAAGCAATCGACTTAAAAGGCAAGAACGTAGCCATCTACACCGAAGGAACCACGGTAGAAGCAAGCAATCCGTTGTCTACCAACATGGTTTCTGATTGGCAGGTTATGATGGACGATATGATTGATGCCGGTGTCAAATGGGTAAACGTACCCTTTATGATTCCGCGTGAAGAATATTTAAAGAACGGAAATGTAGTTGTTCCGCAAGCCTTGATTGATAACATCCGTTACTTAAAAGAAAACGGTGTCAATGTTACCCTCCGTATCTGGGGCTCCTCCGGTCGTTGGGACGGACGTGTCGGGGAAGAAGCAAAGAAATTCGGACAAGAGGTTGCAGAAGCAATGGTACCTTGTATCGAACAGTTAGGCGACTTGGTAATGCATTGGCAGATTTATAACGAGGAAAACGGCGGCGGTACCTCTGACGAATATATTCAGGGCTATGTTGATGCCGTTGTTCCGGTTGCCAAGAAGATTCATGAGCTGCTTCCGGGCGCAAAGGTCGGCGTCGAAACTGCGTTGATTGATATGAAGTGGACCAAGAGAATCTTAGATGCCGGCATTGGCCCCTACTTAGATACCTTTGATACGCATATCTATAAGGAATCCGTTGCAAGTCAGAACATCATCGAAAATGTTGGTACCTTTATTCAGGATGCACAGAGAAAGTTCCCGCAGGATCAACCCTATGCAACCTATGAAGAAGAATTTAACGCATTGAAGGATTTGTTACATTCCTACAATCCGAAGATTGAACTGTGGTGTACCGAAATCGCGGCAAATGTTGGTGGCGGTGGTTACAACGTAACACCTCCGGTACAGGGTAAATGGCTGGCAAGAGCATATATCTATCATCAGATGATTGGCTACACCGGTGCATCTATGTGGTGGACTCTGCAGCCGGTTGTTACCGGTGAAACCGAATGGGGTGTGTTGGATACCCAATATAACCGTCGTGATAGCTGGTATGCAATGAAGAACGTAGCAAACACAATTAGCTTTGAGCATCAGGAAAGCAAGACGGTAACCGCAGATTTCGGTGATGCAACCGATATGGTTTATAAGGTCTTTGAACACGCAGACGGTTCTTATCTCATCCCTTACTGGGTATGGACCTTTATCCGTGAGCAGAACACCGGTAAAGCGGTAGATATTAAGGTTAAGGGTGTTGATGTCAAGAATGCCGTTGCGATTGATATGTTCAACGGTTCGGTTCAGGAATTGAATTACACCACCGATAACGGTGTCACCACCTTTGCAGGCATGGTAGCAAGAGATTACCCGGTCGTTATCCGCATTAACTCCGCAGAGGGAACCGAGTATGCAGAATTTGTACCGGAGGAACAACCCAAACGTGGTCAGGTTGTTGTGGTAGAAAAGGATGAGGAAGAAAAGTCCGAAACAGAGCTGTTTTGTGACGAAATCTTCTCCTCCAACATTATCATGACCACCGATTCGGAAACCGCAACCATCAACGGAGCAGAAAAACCGCTCTATAACGGCGTTGCAGGTGTGAAGCCGGTCATTATTGACGGTGTGAGCTATCTGCCGGCAAGATTCTTGTCCGAAGCAATCGGCAAGCACATCTACTGGTTAGACGGCGGTGTTATCATCATCAGTGACGATAGCTTAGAAACCGTCCTGACCGATGAGGTTAAGGCGGCATTGCCCGAATATATCAAAGCGAAAAAGGGAGGGACTGCACAATGAGAAAATTTTTAGCATTATACTTAGCGTGTCTGATGGGTCTGATGTCTGCGGCACCGGCATTTGCGGATGAGGTGGAGCAAGCAACCCAGCAGACCACCGTAGCAGAAGAAGTATCAGAGGACCCGACCAAGAATAAAGCCATCATGGGTATGGGCGAATTTGCCGATGCTCCGGCAGAGGAAATAAGCGAAGAAGCAACCGAGGAAGCTGCGGAGGAATCCGCAGATTCGGTGGAAGAAATTGCAGAAGAAGTCATCGAGGAAGAGACAGAAGCTGAAGAAGTAATTTCCGAGGAGGAAATCCTCTTAACCAAGCTGGGTGTACTGGATATGGATGCAAAGGAAAGCATCACAACCAGAGCCGGATTTGTAGTTTACCTGTTAAAGCTTCTGCAGGTTCCGGTTCAGGCAACCGGAGATGAGGTCAGCGTTTTTTCAGACGTAATGGCTTATGTTGCAGAAATCAACAAAGCATATGAAATGGGTATTATTTCCAATGCAGGCGGTGCATTCCGTCCGGATGATGCAATTACCTTGAGCGAAGCAACCGTGATGTTTTCTAATCTGTTGGGCTATGCCAGCACAGCAGAAATCTACGGCGGCTATCCGCAGGGATTTTTAAAGGTTGCATCGGAAAACGGCTTGTTCCGTGGCTTGAACCAAAGGGCAGAAGAACTTTCCTATCAGGATATCTGCGTATTGTTTACCAATGCCATGAAGGCGGAAATGATTTCTGTTGACTTTGAGGACGGTAACATGATCAGCAAAACGCAGGAGGATGTTACCTTAATGTCCCATTATGCAGACATCTATTATGCAGAGGGTATTCTGGAAAAGAATGAATACACCTCCATCCTGCCGGAGGACTACAAGCAAATGATTCCGGGCGAGGTGTTAATCGACGGTATTTCCTACCATGTCGGTTCCACCGATGCAACCGAATTGATTGGCAGAAAGTTAAAATTCTATTATCATGAGGAAAAGGACGAGCGAACCTTGCTTGCATTGTCTGACCATAGACACACCGAGGTCTTGGTAGTACCCGATTCTGATATCGAGCCGGGCAATTCTGCGGATGAGGTTACCTTTGAATGGAACGAAAGACAGGATAAAACCGTCCGGTTTACCGATGAAACAGTTGTAATCAAAAATCACAGACGTTGCATCGACTTAACCGCTGCGGATTTACGTCCGGAAATCGGTGAGCTTCGCTTCATTGATAATGACGGAGACGGCAAATATGAGGTTGTCATCATCGAAAATTACGAGCTGGCAGTCGTTCAGAATGTCAGCGAATCCAAGCAACAGATTATCGATGAAATTTCCGGCAAGGTTTATCAGTTAGAGGATTACGAGGCTGTAAAAATCTACGATAAAATCGGAAATGAAATTGCACTTTCCGATATTTATGCAAAAAATACGCTGACCATTATGGCAGACCCGGAAATGGCATTCTTCATTGTCTACCGTGATGTAGCACGCATCAGCGGTATTGTAGGCGGAATCAGCGACGAGGAAATTACCATCGACGGAAAGACCTACGAGCTGTCCGGAATGTTTGAACGGTTGGTAGAGAATCTTCCCGAGACTGCGGCAAAGCCCAAGAACGGTGATATGATTCTTGTTTACTTAGACCGTAACGGAAGAGCTGCCTACTTCGATTTGTCCTGGAATGTCGGCAGACATGGCTTGTTAATCAGCAGTGCTCTTTTAGAAGAGGAAGACAGAGAAAATGTTTATCAGCTGGTGATTATGGACAAGGAGGAAGGCAAGGTAAAGCTCAAAACCGCTAAAAAGGTAAAAATTGACGGGGAAGGCTATACCGGGGACGGACTTGGCTCTGCCTTGAATAACCTGATTGATGCAAGATGCTATAGTGTTTGTATGCCGATTCTCTATAAGGTCAATAAGCAACGAGAAATTAAGGAAATTGATAGTGCGATTTTTGATCAGGAGCATGAAAAGCAGGATTCCAGCCTGCAACCGCTTCGTGAGAATCAGCGGATGCTTTATCAGAACGAAGGGCATATTGCAATGACCTATTATGATTCCAATCAACATAACGGCTTCCTGATTGGTAACGGTTCTTACTGGGTAAGATTGCCGATCAACCCGATTGATTATGAGGAATATGTTCTTAGAAATGTAGACTTGGAAAGCGGTGTTTCTCCGTATGTGTATGCCTATGCCATCGGAAACAGCCGGATTGCAGAGTTTGTTCTGGAGCAACCTGCGGCGATAGATGATGCGCCCTATTCTCCCGGTCAGAACGACAGCCTGGCGGTTGTAAAAAGGGTGTATGACACCGTGGATGCAGATGACGAAGTGGTTCAGTATGTTGTGGTATTCTATGGCGGTAAGGAGCAGGAGTACAAGGCGAAGGAATACGGAATGTTCTCCGAGTTACAAAAGGGTGATATCATCTACTTTGATGTCAATGATAAAATGGAAATCGACCGCCTGTCCACTCCGGTCAGCTGTGATGCTCCGATGATATCAGGTGCATTCTCTTCCAATGAGCGTGCAGTCGGAAAGATTTGCTATAAGGAAGATTCCTTGGTCGGTCTGGATGTCAATAATGTATGGCAGAGTGAAGCAGATAACGATAATCTGGCATACTTTAACCTTGCAACCAGCTCCACCATCTATATCTATAACAGAGAAACCGAGGAAATCAGACTCGGTCAGCGTTCGGATATTATTTCCGAGCATAATGCAAAGGGGCTTGGCATGGATATGTTCATCCAGGCTCGCTACGGCGAAATCCGAGGCGTCGTATTATTTGAGTAGTACACTTCTGAGTAAATAAAACATTGCGAAGCCCTGCCCGGCTGCAAACGGGCAGGGAAGGTGTCAAAAAAAGCTGACGGATTAGGTGTAAAACGCATCGCATCCATCAAAAAAACGCAAATACCCAAAATAGAAAGGAGAAAAACAAAATGAAAACAAAAATGTTCCAAAAAATTCTGTCTGTGTTAGCAGCAGCAACCATGACAGCAGCAATTCTGCCGACTGCTATGGCAGCACCATCTGCAGGTAAGTGGGAAACCGTTGTGGCAAATACGTTTGAAACAGAAGCACTTTGCAACGAATTGAATAACAATGCAGGTAACCAAAAATTCACCGTAGAGCAGAACAAAATTCCGCTATTTGTTTCAGAAGGGGAATCCTCTGTAAAGATTACTGTTAATGATGATTTTAATTCAGGCAGTGATCTGATGATTTATAATAACAGAGGTCTTATTATCCCTAAGGGGAAAATCGTAATGGGATATGAGATGGACGTATTCTCTCCGAATGGTATTTCTGGATCACTTTTTGCTTATGCTACCATTAAAAAGGCTGACGGTTCAACCGATTATCAGAACTATGCGTTTAAAGGTGGTACAGTAATTGAGGGTAGAAAAGTTCCGGCAGGCGAATGGACAACTCTTCACTTTGATGCAATCGGTTCTTTGAATCTGAGAGCAATCTATTGGATGGGTGCTGTTGCAGGTGAAACAATCTACATTGATAATCTGCGTGCAGTTTGTGCCGAGATAGGAGAAGACGGCGGACTTCTGATTGACAATATGGATTATTACCAGGGCAGATGGTATCCGGGTGTAACCTGTAAGGGTAGTTCTGCATATACTTTAGAGCAAAACACCAATGAAGATTATATCAAGGAGGGTGAAGGCTCTGTTAAAATTACCTTTAACGAGGTACATGGCGAGGATTATGCAATGTTCTCAAGATATTACCATTCAACCAATGTTGGCGGTTTGTTAATTCCGCAAATCCCGGGTTATAAAGCAACATCCTTTAGCTTCTGGGTATACAATGTGGATGCAGAAATCACCTATGTAAATGGCGGCAGTAAGCCGAAGATTACCACACCGGGCTGGAATTATATCAATCAAAATCTTGGAGCAAAAACAAAAATTACAGAGTTTATCTTCAGTTGTCAGAAGCCGGGTACTGTATACATTGATGCTGTAACAGTTCAATATGAGGTTGACGATGATTACCATGTATTGTTAGACGGATGTGATTATCCGAATGGCACACGCTTTATCCGTTATACAAAAGTAGACGGTGCAGGGGGTTACAACGCTTACAGCTCTGAAGACTTAGTGAAGTTTGGAACCGGTTCTATCGGCGGAATTTTGGCTAATGGTAAACAATATTGGTTCTGGACAAATAATACAACCGTAGGTAAGGAATACGATTATCTCTATTTGCCAACCAAGGAAGGTAAGACCTTGACAAGTGTCAGCATGTGGGTATACAATGCAGTTGCAGCTACCGATGCAAGTGATAATATGCAGGTTTATTTTGGTAAGAATGCAGAAAACCGTGATGGTGTAAGCATTCCGTTGGATTTTACAGGCTGGAAAAAGATTGTGATTCCGGTAACCAATCCGCAATGGAAGAGATTGGATTTGATTTTATTCAATAATAAAACCGGTGTAAACCGACATGTAGCATTTGATTATATTATGGCAGAATTTGAAGATAACTTCAAGCTTGGTGCATCTACATTGTCCAACAACGATGGTGCATTAGACCTTTCTGACATTCAGGCAGGCGATATCTTAAAGCACACTGTAACTGCAAAGAAGCTTGATTCTGCAGTTTATGAGTACAAGATGTACATTGCAACCTTTGACGGTGACGGCAGATTAACCGGTGCAGCAATTGATGAGGCTTACTTTGCATCCACCGATACCGGCGATTTGTCTGCAGATGTTAAACTCACCGTTGCTGAAAACCAGGAGGTTGCCGAGGTCAGAGGTTATGTATGGACAAACGGTCAGGCACCGGTTCAGACCATTATCAAATAATTTGTTT
>SVJN01000027.1 GCA_015068965.1 Oscillospiraceae bacterium | reverse complement strand
GAAACACCGAACTGTTTTTTAAACTGATTTTCCAGATAGAATTTATTCATATAAAAATATTGGGACAGAAAATCCAAGGTCATCGGCTGATGTGCATTTGCATCAATATAGCCCTTGATATTCTGAATGTCCAATCGCAACGAAGGGGTTCCGGTCTTTTGAGGCTGGTCAAATTCCGAAAATACCAGGTACAAAAGCTGAATCATCTTTGCCTTGCACAAAAATTGATAAAAACTGTCCTGCTTGGAAAAAAGTCCAATCACTTCAAATAATTGAGCCTTAAAATAATCGGGATTCCGAATGGAAAATACCGGCGGAATGTCCAAATCAACAATGTCCGGACGTAAAAGCCGTCTGTCCTCTGGGGGAAGATGCTCGTAATCAGAGAAGCAGACATAAACCTCTGGACTTAATTCGTCATAGCACAAATCGAAATGGACGTGTGGCTGGACCAACGCATTTTCCCGGACGGTAAAGCTGTGTACAATGCCCGGACGCAGGAAAACAATATCATTTTTTTGCAGGGGATATGTTTTTTCGCCAACCTGAAGAATGCCGTCCCCGTCCTCAATAAAAATCAGTTCATAATCTAAAATGATGCGAGGCTTGATATACCAATGGGCAGGCAGGGTGGAGTGCATCGCAATATGGATGTAGGGAGAAAGCTCGTTATAGTTCATAGTTTACCTCAAAGATTGATTCCAAACGTCTGAGTTGTAGCTGGGAAGCAAAAGATTTGCCTCGAAAACCTCTTGTTTGGGTTGTTTTAGCATATAGTCAGCTCTTTTTGTTTTATTATAGTATATTTTGGGGGATAAGTCAAGAATTGCAGGAGTTTTCTGAAAATTCCGGACGGGTTGTGATTATTTTTTGTATGAAAAAATAAAAATTGGACAGAATAACAGTATCAACCAAAAAGGATGTGAAAAGATGATAGAGCAGGATACCATTAAGCTTTTACGGGAATGTGATGCCGGGGTAAAAATGGGGATTTCATCCATAGAGGATGTTTTGGAATCGGTGCAGAATCCGGAATTCAGAGCTTGTCTTAATAACTGCAAGCAGGAGCATGACCGCATTGATACAGAGCTTCAGAAGCTTTTACAACGGTATGAGGACGATGGAAAAGAGCCGGCGTTTATGGCAAAGAGTATGTCGTGGATGAAAACCCATATGATGATGGCGTTGGACGGCTCGGACGAGACGGTCGCAGACCTTATCACCGACGGATGCAATATGGGGGTAAAATCCCTGAATCAGTATTTGAACCAGTATCAGGCGGCGGATGAGCCTTCCAAGGAGCTTGCAAAAAAACTGATTCGCTCGGAGGAACAGCTTGCAATTGATATTCGTCCGTATCTTTAAATAGTTTATCACACAGACGGGATAGCTGTTTTCGGTGGAATATCTGCATTTTTATTGCATTATCGACGTAATAGGACTGCAGATTTTGATACCATATGCGAATTTGAAGTACAGATAGATCATCAGAAATTCCGGATGATTGATTATGCATCCGCAGGGAAAACCTGGGATGAAGCATCCGAAATGGAGGCATGGCTGCCGAGCAAGAAACAGTAACCAAAACCTTGTCTTTTCCATATTATGTAAACGGAGGGTATCCTCCGAAATAATAGGAAAGGATGAGAAAAATGGCAGTTTTTACAAACCAGGCGACGCTTTCTTATAACGGCATTACGGTGAATTCCAACGTCGTGACCGGTAATATTGTCGAGGTGTTAAGCGTTAGTAAGACCGCAGTGCCGCAAAGCTATGCGTTGGATGATGTTGTGACCTATATTGTCAGCATCATAAATTCCGGCACCGCTCCGGTTACCGGCGTGACGGTAACCGATAATTTAGGGGCATACGCATTCGGGACAGTCATCCGGACACCGTTGGATTATGTCACCGATTCGGTGGTTTATTATCAGAATGGTGTTCTGCAGGCGGCTCCGACTGTTGCAGATAATCAGCCGTTGACCGTAACCGGGATTACGATTCCGGCAAATGGGAACACAACCTTAATTTATCAGGCACGGGTAAATGAATTTGCACCGCCGGGGGCAGAGGGTACAATCACCAATGGGGTTAGCGTAACAGCGTCAGAACTGATCAATCCCGTGACCGCAGAAGAAACCATCACCACCCTGGATGAACCGGTTCTGACCATTACGAAGGGACTCTCTCCGGTGAATGTGACCGAAAACAGTGCGTTGACCTATACTTTTACTGTCCAGAATTTTGGTAACACCGAAGCGGCAGCAACGGATAGTTTGGTCATTCGTGATACCTTTGACCCGATTCTCTCTGATATTGCGGTGACAGTAAATGGTGCAACCTTGCCGGTTGGTGACTATACCTATAACGAAGCAACCGGAGAATTTGAAACTGTAATCGGCTCTGTTACTGTTCCAGCGGCGACCTTTGTGCAGGATCCGACAAGCGGTGCATGGACGGTTGTACCCGGCACGACTGTGGTGACGGTGACCGGTACAGTATAATGAAAAAGGAAAAAAAACGATAACCATATGAAGCAAAATATACAAAAGAGTGTTTATCATGTACTTGGGTTTCGTGTGGTTCTGTTCCGGGTTGGATTGACTTGTCCGCTATATGGATAATTTACCCGGAATTTTATAATCAATATCAGGATTCTGTCCTCTGCCGGCGATATTGCAGAGGGGAGAGTCCTGTTATTTTTTTGAATTGCTTGCTGAAATGATATTCGTCATAAAAGCCTAAGTTATAGGCGATTTCCTTGACAGTCATTTCCGGAAAGGTACGAAAATAAGAGATTGCCTCCTCGGTTTTAAATTTCAGAATATACTGATGAATGGTAACGCCGAACTGTGCTTTGAACTTGTTTTCTGCCGTCTTTACCGAGACCTTGGTAAGCCTTGCAAGCTCCCGGTTAGAAAAAAATGCTTCCGGGTTATTGTGGATGATGTTTTTAATATGTACCGCAATATCAGAATGTCCGGCGTACAGATGATTTTCCGATAGCTCGCAAAGCAGAAGGTCAAAAAGGATGTCTGCCTGCTTTTGTCTTGCGTGGAGCTTGCAGTTGACAATTTCGGAAAAATATTTTTTGATGTTTGGGTTGTTGGAGGCATCGGTCAGGGTGCTGATGGGGATGCAATCTCCACAAACAGAATCCAATGCGGGCAAGCACACATCCCCCTCCTCGCAGGATGCGTGAAAATACATGGTCTTTGTTCCGGCAAGGCAAGGCTCTGCCCCGAAATGGTGTTGGTTTGCATGTAAAATCAAAAGACTGTCCTGTTTTAATTCGTAGATTTTTTCGTTTTGTCCTAATTTCCATTCCCCCTGAAGCAGATAAATAAAATCATGCTCCTTCATTTTCCTTTCCGGATGAACGAAAGGAGTTGCATAAAAGTTGATATTTGCTTCGGTAATAGTATGGCGGTAAGCTGTTTGGAAAAAGCAATGCAAAGAGAACGCCTCCTTTTTATGGTTTACTTTATTTTACATCCTTTTTTCTCTTTTGTCAATTCCGAAATATACGATAGCAGATTATAATAGAATTAACAGGAGGTGATGCGTGTGCGGATTTTTCAGAAAGGCTTTAACTTCTCGCAGGACGGACCGGGGAATCGGTTGGTCTATCATTTGTCGGGCTGTAATATGCGTTGTATCTGGTGTTCCAATCCGGAGGGAATGCGTGCAGATGCCGGAATAGATTATGCTTTGGAGGAATTGTTGGATGAATGTATCCGGAGCAGGATGCTGTTTTTCTCGGGCGGTGGTGTGACCTTTACCGGCGGTGAGGCAACGGTGCAGTATGAGGAGCTTTCAAGGCTTTTAAAGATGCTGAAAAAAGCCGGCATCCACACGGCAATCGAAACCAACGGAACCTCTCTGCATTTGCAGGAGCTATTGGAGGATATTGATTATCTGATGATGGATTTCAAGCACTATGACAGCGATATTTTAAAGCGGTATACCGGTGTTGGCAATGAGCAGGTTAAATATAATTTTGAAGAAAACTGCAGAAAAAAACGCAAACAGCATATCCGGATTCCGCTGATTCGTCATATCAACAGTGAACATCCGGAGGAATTTGCAAAGTATTTTTCTGCCTTTGACACGCAGAACACCGTGTTTGAATTTCTGCCCTATCATGAGTATGGAAAGGAAAAATGGGTTGACACCTATCAGGTCAAAGACGGTTTTATCACCGAGGCACAGCAAAAGGAATTTGAAGCAATTTTTAAACAATACGGACTGCAGATTGTCCGGACATAGGAGGAAAAAAGCATGAACAAGATTTTTAACCCGGGTGAGCTTACCCAGATGGCAAAGGCACTTTATCAGGAGGAACGGAAAATCAAGCGGTTGGACGGTTGGTTTCTGGCAAAGGAATGTGAAATGCTTTGCGAGGAGCAGTACAAGGACTGTCCGGCAGAGGTGAAAAAAGCACATCTGCTTTGTGAGGTTTTGAAAAACATTCCGATTTCCTTGAGCGACAACGCAATTTTTGCAGGAACTCAACGGGATGCTTTTGCTAAAAGCTATGCGCTGATTAACCCGTCCTTTACGGTAGAGGGCTTTTCCGGCTATTGTGATCCGATGGCAATTTATAACGATATTGAGCCGAACGAGGAGTTCACGAAGGAGCGGATTGACCGTGTCAGAACACACACCTCCAAAACAAAAATGGTGGAGATGTTAAACGAGACCTATGGCAAGGCAGAGGATTATACCAAGGAGGTTATTTTCTTTGTGGAGCAGGTGACCGGTCATGTCATTCCGGATTTTCGTGCGGCACTAAAGCTTGGGATTGATGCTCTGATTGAAGAAGCAAATAAGAAGGACGGCGAATTTTATGAGGCGGCGGCAATTGCACTCTCAGGTGTTAAGATTTTAGCCGGACGTTATATCGAATTGATTCGGGGACAGAAAAAGACCTGTACAAAAAAACGGTATGAACAGCTTGAACTGTTGGAGGATGCCCTTTCCAATATCTCCGGAAAGGGTGCAAGAAATCTGTATGAAGCAATCCAGCTCTACATCCTGCTCTGGACAATTATGTGCATGGAGCAGGCACCGAACCCCTATGCGTTCTCGGTTGGAAATGCAGACCGGATTTTTGAAGAGTACCGTGGCGATTTAACCCGGGAAGAGGCAAGTGAGTTGTTCAAGCATTTTCTTGTGTTTTATAATGTCGGCGACCGGAGCTGGGCAATCTCGCAAAACGTCTTAATCAGCGGTCGGGACAATAAAGGAAATGATTTAACCAATACCATGTCCTACGCAATTTTAGATGCCTATTATGACATGAACCTGCCGCAACCGATTCTCTCGGTCAAGCTACACCGGAACACACCGAAAAAGCTCTATGAGGAGATGGGGCGGTTCTTCTTCTCGGCAGGTGTGCTGACTCCGTCTTTATTCAATGATGATGCTTTGTTTGAGGTATTAAAAAATAACGGTGTTGCAGAAGCAGATATCCCTGACTATTCGGTAGCAGGCTGTCAGGAGCCGTTGATTATGGGTAAGGATAACGGCAATACCACCAATAGCTGGTTGAATCTTCCGAAGGTTTTGGAAATGGTTTTAACCGGCGGTGTTTCTGCGATTACCGGTGATAAGCTGATGGAAACAGAGGATTATACCTTAGAAAATATTCGTGAGGCGTTCTACCGGACACTCGAAAAAGCGGTGGACGAAATGGTGTCTGCAGCAAACGGTGCGTCTTGTGCCTTGTCCGAATTGAAGGTTCCGTTCTTGAGCTGCTTTATGGGCGGTTTGGAATACGGTGCAGATATGAGGGACACAAAAAAACAAGGAACCAAGTATAACGGAAGCGGATGTCTGGTACACGGTCTGACTGTTTTGGCAGACTCCTTCATTGCCATTGATGAGTTTGTAAAGAAATATCCGGATGGAAAGGAAATGCTGGTTTCTGCAATCAAAGCAAATTTCAAAGGCTACGAGGATTTGCGTGCATTCCTCTTGTCCTGCCCGAAGTTTGGTAACAATATCGAGGTTGTGGATAACGAAGCAAGGGAAATTGCAATCAGGGTTTCCAAGCTGTTACGTTCTGAAAAGAACTATCTCGGAAATTCCTTCCGGCCTGACTTCTCCAGTCCGTCCACACATTTGACCTATGGCTACTGGGTGGGTGCAACGCCGGACGGAAGAAGCAGCCGTGATATGCTCGGCTATGGTGTCGACCCACTCTATGGAGAGGCATCCAACGGCTTAGGATTCCGGATGCTTTCCAATATGAAGCTTCCGTTTGAGGAATTCAACGGCGGTTATGCATCTCATCTGGGCATCGACCCGAAATATTTCCGCTCGGAAGGCTACGAGGAAAAGGGCGTAGAATTTTACGAAAATATCATTCATCCGTTGTTCTTTAATGAACTCAAGGAGGGTGTATCGCCATTTTACTTATATGTGAATGTCACCACACCGGAAACACTCAAAAAGGTGCTGGAGAATCCGGAAAAGTATGCACCAAGCGGTGTTTATATCATGAGAATTCACGGAACCTTTGTAAACTTTTTGGATTTATCTCCCGAAATCCAGCAGGATATTATCACCAGATTGGATTTGAAATCCACCCACATCGGATGTTAGGAGGAAACGCATGAAAGCGATTGGAATTGATATCGGAACCACCAGCGTATGCGGAGTTCTGGTCGATACAAAAACCGGAGAAATTTTAAAATCCAGAACCGAAAATTCAGATGCCTTTCTCGCCGATTGCCAACCGTGGGAAAAGATACAATCGGTCGAAAAAATCATGACGGTTGCAACAGATATCCTAAACGGCTTTTTTGATGAGGATGTGGCGGTCATTGGTGTTACCGGGCAGATGCACGGAATTGTCTATACCGATTGTGAAGGTCAGGCGGTCAGTCCGCTCTACACCTGGCAGGATGAACGTGGGAATCTACCCTATCGGGATACCACCTATGCAGGCTTTTTAAAGAGCTGCTCCGGGTTCGGAAACGTGACCGATTTTTACAATCGGGAAAATGGCATCCGTCCGGATGCAGCGGTCAGCTATTGCACCATTCACGACTATTTTGTGATGCAGTTATGCGGCTTGAAAAAGCCGTTGATACACGCAAGCGATGCGGCAAGCTTTGGTTGCTATCATCTGGAAACAAACCAATTCGATTATGATTGCAATGTGGATATTACCACCGATTTTGCAGTTGCCGGCACCTATCGGGGCATTCCGGTGGGGGTAGCGATCGGAGATAATCAGGCAAGTGTCTTTTCTACCCTGGCAGATTGTGAGAGTGTGTTGTTTAATGTCGGTACGGGAAGTCAGGTTTCGGTCGTTACCGATACCATTGTTTCGGGGGAGGATATTGAAACCAGACCGTATTTTGACAATCAGTATTTGGTGGTCGGTGCGGCACTTTGCGGAGGCAGAGCGTACTCGTTGTTAAAAAGCTTTTATCAGGAGATTTTATCCTCCTTTGCAGAGGTTTGTGAAGAACAGGTTTATGAATGGATGAATCAGACAATTGAAGGGACACAAAAACAAGCCTTAACCGTTGATACCCGTTTTGCAGGAACCAGACGGGATGCCGGAATTTCCGGAAGCATTACCAACATTACAACCGAAACCCTTACCCCGGCTGCCTTGACTGCCGGCGTATTAGAGGGCATGGCAGAGGAGCTTTACCGGATGTATTTGCAGATGCAATCCAAGCGAAGCGGTATCGTCGGTGCCGGCAACGGCATCCGCAAAAATCCGGCTCTGGTTCGGGTGTTTGAAGAAAAATTCGGCACAAGCATGAAGATTCCGAAGCATACAGAGGAGGCGGCATTCGGTGCGGCACTCTTTGGTATGGTTGCTTGTGGTATCTGCAAAAGTGCAAAGGATGCACAAAAGCTGATTGCATATAGATAGGGGGGACAGAAAAATGTATGGATTGCTGGAACGGGTCAGAAGATTATTACAAGAGACCTGCCAAAATTTTCCGGAAATAAAAGAACCGATTTCGGATATCACAATCCGAAAGGGCAGACTGCAATTTCCGTGTGATGTAGAAGCGATTACCGACGGATTTTTACCCTATACCAACGGAGCGGTCTGGTCAGGCGAGCATTATGACGATTATGCGTTGTTCCGCTTTACGCTGACGGTTCCGAAGCTTTTGGAGGAGCAGGATTGTATCCTTCGTGTTTCCACCAATAAAAGCGGCGGTCATAACATGGTTCGTCCGCAAATGCTATTGTTTATTAACGGAAAAGCGGTGCTGGGTTTAGATACCAATCACGAGGAGTTCTGTCTTTCGGATTATGCCGGAGCAGGAGAGCTTCGTGTCTGCGTTTATGCCTTCAGCGGTCTTCCGGGAAAAACACCCTATGGCTCCTGGGTGGATATCGACACGACCGAGGGCGTCAGATTATTTGCAGGTCTGGAAATCAGAAGAAAAGAGCTTTGCGATTTTTACTATAACTTAAAAACGCCGTATCAATATCTGCAATTTTTTGAAGAAAATACCTACGAGCATCAGAAGATGCTCACAAGCCTGAACGATGCGTTGTCTCTGGTGGATTTCAGAAATCCGCATTCGGAGGAATTTTATGAAAGCATCAAGCGTGCAAATACCTATTTGAAAGAAACCCTCTATGCAGAGCACGAGACGGGTGCCGGTCATGCGACCTTGGTCGGGCATACGCATATTGATGTTGCGTGGCTTTGGCGTTATGAGCATACCCGGGATAAGGCGGTACGTTCCTTTGCAACCGAAATAGAGCTGTTAAAGCACTATCCGGAGCATCGGTTTATGTCTTCGCAGGCTCAGCTTTACGATTTTGTCAAGCAGGAAAATCCGGAGCTTTATGAAGAAATCAAAACAATGATTGCAGCCGGACAATGGGAAGCAGAGGGTGCTATGTGGGTAGAACCGGACATGAACCTGGTTTCGGGCGAATCCATTGTTTTGCAGATTCTCTACGGAAAGAAATTCTTCCGGGAGGAGTTCGGAGCTGAGTGTAAGGTTTTGTGGTTGCCGGATGTGTTCGGATATACTGCCGCCCTGCCGCAAATTTTGAAAAAAGCAGGTGTGGATTATTTTATGACCTCCAAGCTTGCAACGAATGAGAAAAACCGATTCCCTTTTGATACCTTTTCCTGGAAGGGTATCGACGGAAGCGAGGTGTTGGCACACTGCACCTCCTATCTTGCAGGTGCATATTGCCCGGATATTGAAAATGGCGAGGTACTCAACGGATGGCGGAATTATCTGCAGAAGAATATCAATGATGATATTCTGGTTCCGTTCGGCTTTGCAGATGGCGGCGGTGGTGTTACCAAGGAACAGTTAGAAGCAGTCCGTCGTTTATCAAGCGGTCTGCCCGGTGTGCCGAAAACAGAAATCGGAACGGTGGGAGCATTCTTTGACCGCCTCCGAAAAAAGGTTGGGGATAATAAAAAATTGCCGACCTGGTCGGGCGAAATCTATTACGAAAAGCACAGAGGAACCTACACCTCAATGGCGCGTGTCAAAAAACAGAACCGTCAATGTGAATTTTTATATTCCAATGCACAATGGCTCTTTATGCTTGCAAGCTGCTTTGAAAAACAAGCATTTCCGAAGGCAGAATTTGAAACAGGCATCAAGCATATGCTGATGAATCAATTCCATGATGTTCTGCCCGGTACTTCGATTTTTGAGGTCTATGAGGACGTGGATGCACTCTACCGTGAGGCGTTTGCAATCGGGGAAGGAATCTGCCAAAAGGCATTGGATACAATCTGTGCAGACGATGGTGATGGGCTTACCGTCATCAATCCGTTCTCCGAACCGGTCAGCGGTTATGCGGAAACGGACGGTACTTACCGCTATGTGGAGGATGTCCCGGCAAAGGGCTTTGCAGTTTATCCGAACGTTGCTGACAAGCCGGAGGTCCCGGTTCGGGTTTCGGGGAATGTGATAGAAAATCAGTATTACATTTTAACAATTTCCGAACAGGGCGAGATAGAAAGTCTCTATGATAAAAAGGCGGGACGGCAATGCTTTATTGCAGGAAAGCCCGGCAATCACTTGCGGATTTTTGAGGATAAGCCAATGCTCTGGAGCGGAGATTTACAGCATAACGAGGATAACTGGAATTTAGATTCCTTCTATACCGAGCGGGAGTTTGAACTGCCGAAGCCGGATAAAATCTTTGTAAAAGAAGCAAACGACGAGTATGCAATTGTGCGGATTGAACGTACCTATGGGCAATCCCGGCTGGTGCAGGAATTTGTGATGTATGCACGTTCTCCCCGGATTGATATCAAAAACGATATTGACTGGCACGAGCATTCTCAGATTTTAAAGGCGGAGTTCCCGGTGGATGTCAATGCTGTGCGTGCAACCTACGAAATCCAGTTCGGATATTTAGAGCGTCCGACCGTTTGCAACACATCGTGGGATGAAGTGAAATTTGAGGTCTGTGCACATAAGTGGGCGGATATATCGGACAATGGCTACGGGGTAGCAGTCATGAACGATTGTAAGTACGGCTATTCAGCCAAGGATTCTACCCTGAGTCTTACCATGCTTCGGTGCGGAAACAGTCCGAATCCTGAAGCGGATAAGGAACGGCACCAGTTTGTTTATTCTATCCTGCCGCATATGGGAGATTTCCGTCAGGCGGAGGTTGTAAAGGAAGCATATCTGTTGAACAATCCGCTAAAGGTTGTTGGCGGAGCAAGCAAAAATCCGGAAATCCCGAGCCGTTTCTCCTTATTCACAACAAGCGGTGCGGTGTTGGATACCATCAAGCCGGCTGAGGATGGCGACGGTTGGATTTTACGTTTTTATGAGCCTTACAACAAAACGCAGAGGGTATGTGTTTCCTGCGGAATAGAAATAGAAGAAGTGATTCCGGTGAATCTGATGGAAGAAGCAACAGAGGATTTGACGGTTGAAAAATCAGGGACACAAATTTTCTTTGATATCAAACCCTTTGAATTGATTAGTTTAAGAGTCCGGACAAAATAGGAGGAAAAGAAGAATGATTACAAAACCGATATTTTTTGAACGCAACCGAGTCGGCAGAGTCTACACCGGCGGTAAGCTGTTTCATGACTTTTTCGGGGATGAGCCGGTGGACGGTTTTTTGCCGGAGGAATGGATTGCCTCCGCAGTAAAGGCTGTGAATGCAGAAATGGCGCACGAAAAAGAGGGTGTGTCCAAGCTGATAGATGATGAAATGTTCTTTGATGAGTTACTGGAACAATATCCGCAGGAGCTATTGGGAAAAGCAGGAAAACTACGGATTCTGGTAAAAATTTTAGATAGTGCCGTAAGACTTCCGGCACAAGCACACCCGGACAAGGCATTTTCAAAAAAGCATTTCCAATCCGAGTACGGAAAAACCGAAAGCTGGTTGGTGTTAGCAACCAGACCGGGGGCAAAAATCTATTTTGGCTTCAAAGATGGTGTGGACAAGGCACAGTTTTGTGAAGCAATCGAGGCGAGTGAAACCGACAAGGATGCAATGGAGCGATTGATGGAATATACAGAACCAAAGGTCGGGGATGTCTTTTTGGTGCCGGCAAAAACGGTGCACGCAATCGGGGCAGGATGCCTGATTTTAGAGGTGCAGGAGCCGACCGATTTCACCATTCAGCCGGAGCGGTGGTGCGATTCCTATCGCTTGTCCGATGCAGAAATGTATTTAGGTCTTTCTAAGGATGATGCGGTGAGCTGTTTTGATTTTCAAAAAGCACCCGATACCAAGCTCAGCCCGGTGGTTCAAAAGGAGGCAGACGGTGTGCGGGTGGAGGAATTAATCGGGAAAAAGGATACCGATTGTTTTGTAGTAAACCGCATTTGTCTGTCAGGAGGTTCGCATGATTTATATGTCCCTGATAGCTATGGCGTTTACATTGTAACCGATGGGGTGGGTAAGCTTGTTTCACAAAATTACGAAAAGCAAATCAAAAAGGGAGATTACTTCTTCCTGCCGGCTTCTATGATGGGGAAAATCCGGGCAGAAGGAAATGTGGAAATTGTGGAATGTTATTAAGGAGAAAATATGGCGAAACGAACATTTATCAGAGAAACAGAATATCTACATATCCCGATTCATGACGATATACCGGATAATTTTTATTATGTCAAGGTGTATGATGGTGATGCTTGTGTGCAGGAGTTTCATATGGGCATTGCAATAGATGAGTCGGGAGAAGAAACGAACTTTTATGTTGCAATGTTTTTAGGAAACTACCGGAGTAATGAAATTACCTTGGTGTGTGAGGATGGTGTGCCTGATTCGTTTTTTGATGGAATCATCCCCGGAAAAAAGCCGGAGGAGGAACCGGGCTTATATCCTGACTTATATCGGGAGGATATCCGGCAACAGATTCATTTTTCACCCCGTGTCGGATGGATGAATGACCCGAACGGCTTATTTTGGAAGGATGGAAATTTTCATCTGTATTTTCAGCATAATCCGTTTGGTTCACATCATGGCGGTGTCAATGTGTCCTGGGGGCACGCAGTTTCTGCAGACGGTGTACATTTTAAAGAGTATCCGGATGCGATTATGCCCTACAGCAGTCGGTGTCATGTTGCATCGGGTAGTGCTGTGGTAGATGCAGAGAATTTTTCGGGGGAAGGTGCCGGAACCGTAATTGCTGCTTACACGGCTTTGCAGTCACGTCAATATCGTGGACGGAAAGCGGTGACACAAAACGAAGGGCAGATGCTGTTATACAGCCGGGATGACGGAAAGACCTATCAGTATTTTGAAAAAAATCCGATTATTCCGGTTCCGGATGGAGAGGAATGGAGAGACCCGAAAATCTTTGTGTACGAAAATCAGTTTTGTGTGATTGTATATGAACGGATTGACGGGGAAGATTGTGCTTCCTTTTATGTTTCCTCCGACTGTCGGACATGGGTGTTAAAATCCAGAAGTAAGGACCTCTATGAGTGTCCGGATATTTTTCCGCTCAAGGTTTCGGAAACCGGAGAAGAACTGTGGGTATTATACGGCGGAAGCGGAAGGTATGCAATCGGGAATTTTTCGGATTTTGTTTTTACGGCAATTGAGAAAAATCAGTTTTTAGATTACGGTGAGAATGTTTATGCCGGACAGACCTTTAATCATTATCCGTCCGACGAATTTCGTTATCACATTGCATGGATGGTGGACCACGGACAGCGTTGCAGATTTACCGAGCATTCTGTTTTGAACGGAAAGAGTATTTCTCAAGCGATGTCTCTGATTTGTAAACTGGAATTGCATAAAACGGAGCATGGATACCGTTTGTTCCGCACACCGATTGAGACGGTAGAGACTTTACGGAAAAACTGTTTTGAGGTTTGCATTTGTTCTGGAAGCAAAATGACTACACCGGCAGAGTATCAATTCTCTTTGAAAGGGAAGGAACCCGTTTCTATTACTTTGAATGGGCAAGGCTTCACCTATCAACCGCAGGATAGAACCATTGCATCGACCAGCGGAAAAAGTTATCGGTTATCAACGGAAGGCGTACCTGAGGTGCGGATGTTTACCGACAAACGGAGCATTGAATTTTTCATTGCCGGTGAAATCAGTTTGTCCTTTTTTGTCCCGGAATCGGAACAATTCCTCAGAATGGAAGGAAGAAATTCGGTTGTGGCGAAACGCTATGAATTATCCTCTATTTGGGAGGAGAAATGATAAAAATAAATAATCTTTTCAAAAAACACTTGCAAAAAAAATCCGCTTGTGTTACAATATATGAGATAATGAAGAAAAAAGCGATGATGAAATCCAGTAAGCAATTCATTCGCCACCAAGAGAGCAGCGGTCATGGGCTGGGAGCCGCTGCGGTAAGAGGATTGTCTGAACCTTCGTTTCGGAGCTGCATCGGGGAAGTACAAGCGTATGTGTAGTCGGTGCCGGAGCCTGCGGCCGTTATTCGCAAAATGAGTGTCCGATTGATTCGGAAAACCGGGTGGTATCGCGGAGAAATTCGTCCCTGTATGGTTTTTGCCATGCAGGGATTTTAGTTTATATGAAAGGATGATAAAAATGAAAGAAAAACTGCAACAAATCAAGACAGAAGTGACTGATTTGCTCGCAAAGACAAATGACTTAGAAGGTCTGGAACAGTTAAGAATCCGCTTTTTGGGAAAAAAAGGTGAGCTGACCGCAGTGCTAAAGGGCATGGGACAGTTATCTGCAGAGGAACGTCCGGTAATCGGCGCACTCGCAAATGAGGTCAGAAGCTACTTAGAGCAGGAAATCGACTCCAGAAAGGAAGAGCTTTCTGCTAAAATGCAGGAAGAAAAGCTCAAAAAAGAAGTCATTGACGTTACCATGCCGGGCAAAAAGCAGGAGCTTGGAAAGCTGCATCCGCTTACGCAGGTATTGGACGAAATCAAGAATATTTTTGTCGGTCTCGGATTCCAGATTGCAGAGGGTCCCGAGGTGGAGTATGATTACTACAACTTTGAGGCACTCAATATTCCAAAGAACCATCCGGCAAGAGATACGCAGGATACCTTCTATATTGAGGATAATATCGTACTGCGTACCCAGACCTCACCGATGCAGGTGCGTGTCATGGAAAAGCAGAAGCCGCCGATTCGTATCCTGGCACCGGGACGTGTTTACCGTTCCGATGCGGTGGATGCAACCCACTCTCCGGTGTTCCATCAGGTAGAAGGACTGGTTGTTGATAAGGGTGTTACCATGGCGGATTTGAAGGGTACCTTAGAAGCCTTCATCAAGGAGCTTTACGGTGCTGATGCAAAGGTTCGTTTCCGTCCGCATCATTTCCCCTTTACCGAGCCGTCTGCAGAAATGGACGTTTCTTGCTTTGTCTGCGGTGGCGAGGGTTGCCGTGTCTGCAAGGGCGAAGGCTGGATTGAAATTTTAGGCTGTGGCATGGTGCATCCGAAGGTGCTTGCAAACTGCGGCATTGATCCGGAGGAATATTCCGGCTTTGCGTTCGGTCTTGGCTTGGAGCGTGTGGTTATGCGACGTTACGGAATCGACGATTTGCGACTGTTCTTTGAAAACGATTTGCGTTTCTTAGGTCAGTTCTGATAGAGGAGGAAAGAATATGAAAGTACCAATGAGTTGGTTTGAAGATTATACCGATATGTCGGGCATTACCCCGAAGGAGTACGCACACGCACTCACCATGTCGGGTTCTATGGTTGAGGGCATTGAAAACCTTGGCGAAGAAATTCAGAATGTTGTTACCGGAAAGATTTTAGAAATTACACCGCATCAGGACAGCGATCATTTAGTTATTTGTCAGGTGGATGTCGGCGAGGGCGTGATTCAGATTGTCACCGGTGCGCCGAATGTCAAGGTTGGACAGATTGTTCCGGTTGCAAAGCACCAGTCTAAATTGCCGGGTGGCGTTGTAATTAAAAAGGGAAAGCTCCGTGGTGTGGAATCCAATGGTATGCTTTGCTCACATGATGAGCTGGGAATCACCGAAGCAGAGCTTGGCTATACACCGGAGTACGGGATTTTGGTTCTGCCGGAGGATACCGAAATCGGCATGGACATCCGTGATTATTTCGGCTTGAATGAGGATGTGGTGGAGTTTGAAATTACCTCCAACCGTCCCGATTGCTTCAGCGTGATTGGTCTTGCAAGAGAAACTGCGGTTACCTTCCACCGTCCGTTTGCAGTAAAGAAGCCGACATTTACAGAAAACAATGAAAAGATTACCGATTCTCTCTCGGTTGAGGTGCAGAATCCGGATAAGTGCCTGCGCTATACCGCTCGCATGGTCAAGAATGTAAAAATCGGACCGTCTCCGAAGTGGTTGTCTACACGTTTAAAGGCGGCAGGTGTTCGTTCGATTAATAATATCGTTGATATTACCAACTATATTATGTTAGAATACGGTCAGCCGATGCACGCATTTGACCTGCGTGATTTGGACGGTCAGAAGATTGTTGTGCGTGATGCAAAGGACGGCGAAAAGATTCAGACGCTGGACGAGCAGGAGCATATTCTGTCTGCACAGGACCTGGTGATTGCAGATGCAAGCCGTGCAGTAGCAATTGCCGGTGTTATGGGCGGCTTCAATTCCGAAGTAAAGCCGGACACCACCACAATTGTTTTTGAATCCGCAACCTTTGACGGTGCGTCGGTGCGTCTGACTGCACAAAGAGCAGGCTTAAGAACAGAAGCCTCCTCCCGTTACGAAAAGGGCTTGGATGTCAACAATACCGTTCCTGCCATTGAACGTGCCTGCCAATTGGTAGAAGAGCTTGGCTGCGGTGAGATTGTCGGCGGCGTGATTGATATCAAGGGCAACACCAAACCGCAGACGGTGCACCAATTCCGTCCGGAAAAAATCAACGCATTTTTGGGCACCGATATTCCGACCGAAACTATGATTTCCTATTTGAAGGAGCTGGAATTTGAAGTAGACGAGCAGAAGATGACTGTCATTGCTCCGACCTTCCGCCCGGATATTGAAAGTGAGGCGGATATTGCAGAGGAAATTGCAAGAATCTACGGCTATGACAAGATTCCGACCACCTTATTGTCGGGAACTGCAACCACCGGTAAATTCTCCAAAAAGCAGATGCGGGAAAATCTTGCAAAGAGCATTCTGACTGCACAAGGCTTATCCGAGCTTTGCACTTATACCTTCACATCCCCGACCATTTACGATAAGCTTTGCTTCTCGGCAGATTGTCCTTTGAGAAAGAATATCGTTATCACCAATCCGTTGGGTGAGGATACCTCTGTAATGCGTGCAACGACCTTAGCATCCATGATGCAGATTTTATCACACAACTATAACCACAGAGCAGAGTCTGCAAAACTGTTTGAAATCGGAAAAATCTATATCCCGACTGAACCGGGCAAATTACCGGACGAAAGTCTGATGGTAACTTTGGGTATGTACGGCGGTGTGGATTTCTATGATATCAAGGGCGTGTTGGAGGAGCTGTTCGCCGCAATGCGGATTGACGGCATCCGTTACGTAGCATCCGGCGATCATCCGAGCTTCCATCCGGGACGTACTGCAAAGATTATGATGAACGGTCAGGAAATCGGTATTGTCGGTGAGGTTCACCCGACCGTTTGCAAGAACTTTGAGGTGGAAACTGCTTGCTACATGGCAGAAATCAGCTTTGAAGCTTTGATTGACGGAACCGAGGCAAGCTATACCCAGCTGCCGAGATTCCCGGCAGTTACCCGTGACATTGCAATGCTGGTAGACAAGACCGTTCCGGTCGCTGATTTGGAAGAAACCATGGTTAAGGCAGCAGGTAAGCTTTTAGAGAATATCAAGCTGTTTGACGTTTACGAAGGTGCACAGATTCCGGAGGGTAAAAAGAGCGTTGCATACGCAATCTCCTTCCGTGCATCCGACCGAAGCCTCACCGGTGAAGAGGTAAACGAAGTCTTTGATAAGATTTTAAAGAAATTAGAAAAAGAGTGCGGCGCACAATTACGGTAAAAAAATCCCCGGCATCCGAATATGGATGCTGGGAATTTTTTTTCACTTTATAGGAAACTTCGTTCCTATAAAGTAAAAAGAATTGAATGCCCGTGCGAAATTTTCCGCCAATGGCGGAAACGCACATGGGCGAAACAAAGCATTCTGCTTCTTCTTACCGCTCTGTGTCACTTTCAAGTACAAAATGATTTTATAGAGCGGTTGCGGCGAAGCTGCTTTGTTCTTTTTAAAGAATATGAGCACGTAACTCTTCCGGCGATTGCACAGATAAGTAAGCCGGTGCAACATCAAAAACAGTTTTACATCCACACATACCCTCCTGATTCATCCGATACGCCGCTCTTGCATAGGCAACCAGCACCGATGCGGTGAACTCCGGATTGGAATCCAGCTTCAGATGATATTCGATGATGTGGTTATGCTCAAGGTTCAGACCGGTTTTCCCGGAACGGATTACCAGACCGCCGTGTGGCAGACCGCTATGGTCTTTCTGCATTTCCTCTGCAGTAATAAAATGTACGGTGGTATCGTAGTCAGCGAAATAGTTCGGCATGGTTTTGATTTCTGTTTCGATTCGTTCTTTGTCAGCACCGTCTTCTGCAACCACAAAGCATTCTCTGGTATGCTTTTGCCGGGTGGTCAGCTCGGGATTTTCTCCGGTTCTTACCTGCTCCAATGCCGTTTCCACCGGAATGGTATACTGCCGTGCATCCAGAACGCCCTCAATTCTGCGGATTGCATCGGAATGCCCCTGGCTCACGCCCTTGCCCCAGAAGGTGTAGTCCTTGCCGTTGGGAAGAATTGCCTCGGCATAAAGGCGGTTTAAGGAGAACATCCCCGGGTCCCAACCGACCGAAATCATGGCAATTTTGCCGGATGCCTTTGCGACTGTATCTACATTTTCAAAATGCTCCGGGATTTTTGCGTGGGTGTCAAAGCTGTCTATAACATTAAAATGCTCTGCAAAGGCCGGGGTTTGCTTCGGTAGGTCGGTGGCACTTCCGCCACAGATAATCAATACATCAATTTGTTCCTTGTGTTTGGTAATTTCGTCTATAGAATAAACAGAGGCTCCGGTCAAAGGCTTTAAGCTTTCCGGACTTCTTCTGGTGAAAATGCCGTATAATTCCATATCCGGATTCTGACGGATGGCACACTCAACGCCCTTTCCGAGGTTTCCGTAGCCTGCAATTGCAATTCTGATTTTCATAGTTAGTTCATCCTTTCTTTTGGGATAAAAATCCCCTATATAAAAATATATCACTTTTTTTGTATGTCTGCAATATTTTTTTGAAATTTTGGATGTTTTTGTGTTTTGGAATTTGGTAGCAACGGGGAGATTTATCTAATTTGTGGGAAGTGGTTGAAAAAGTTTTGCTCTTGTGATAGAATAAATGATATCAATTTATTGTAATGGTTTTGGAGGAAACAAAATGAGATTAGAAGAAATACATATCCGGGATCCGTTTGTGGTAGTGGAGAATGGAACATACTATTTATACGGTTCAAGAGGAGCCGAGTTATGGGATGAGTGCACCGGCCTTGATGTTTATGTAAGCACCGATTTAGAAACGTGGTCAGAACCGATTGAGGTGTTTACACCACCGGAGGGTTTTTGGGCAAATATGAATTTCTGGGCTCCCGAGGTTCATAAATATCAAGGCGAATATTATATGTTTGTGAGCTTTAAAAGTGCCGAGCGGAACCGAGGAACACAAATTCTAAAGGCATCTTCTCCGATGGGGCCGTTTGTGGAGCATAGTGACGGACCGCTCACCCCGGCTGAATGGTCATGCCTTGACGGAACTCTATATGTTGAAAACGGTGTGCCTTATATGGTCTTTTGTCACGAATGGACACAAATTGATGACGGAGAAATCTGTGCGATGGAATTGACCAAGGATTTAAAAAAGGCGGCATCATCACCAAAGGTACTTTTCCGTGCTTCTGAGCCTTCGTGGAGCGATGGGCATGAACCGGGTAAATATGTAACTGACGGACCTTTTCTGTACCGCACAAAAGGCGGACGTTTGCTGATGCTGTGGTCAAGCTTTTCAAAAAAACAGTATTGTGAAGCGATTTCCTATTCCGATAACGGTAGTATTTTAGGGAATTGGATTCACGATGACCGGCTCCTCTTTGAAAAAGACGGCGGGCATGGGATGCTGTTTGAATCTCTTGAAAAGGAGCTTATGTTTACCCAGCATATGCCGAACAATACACCAAGCGAGAGACCGTGCTTTTTCCGGGTTGTTGAAAAGGATGATACATTGTTCCTTTGATTGTTTTATCTTGAATTGACACGAACTATAAATAAAAAACTTGGCATCCGGATTATACAGTCTTTATAATGGATATGGCGAAAGTTGATGAAAGGAGAAAATATGAAACCGAGAATTTTACTTTCTGTAAATAGTAAACGAGATAATTATATTGAGGCAGTTAATAATTGTGGTGGAATTGCTGTGCCACGATATTGCCCTGATGTTTCATCTGAATATGATGGATTGATTATATGTGGTGGAAATGATATTGATCCTGCGTATTATAATGAAAAGATGAATGGATCGGTTGACATTGACGCCAAACGTGATATTGCTGAGTTTGCACTTGCTAAAGCTTTTGCAGAGAAAAAGAAACCAATATTGGGAATATGTCGGGGTTGCCAACTTTTAAATGTGGCTTTTGGCGGAAGCTTATATCAAGATATTTCAAATGCAAGTGAACATTGCTCTTTTAGTAATTATGATTTAGTACATAAGGTAATGGTAAAGAAAGATAGTTTTCTTTACAAAATGTATGGTGCTGAGTTTTATGTAAATAGTTTTCATCATCAAGCAATCAAAGAGACCGGGAACGGATTTGATGTTTTAGCAACGGCAGACAATACAACTATTGAAGGAATTATTCATAAAGAATTGCCGATATTTGGCGTGCAATGGCATCCGGAAAGAATGTGTTTTGTAAATAAAAGAGAAGATACTGTCGACGGGTCTGAAATATTTAAATTTTTTATTAAACTTTGCAAAGAATTTTAGCACTAAATAGGGTATCAGGCATTTTCGCCATCTTGGATAAGCGTTTGATACTAATTTAACTCAAACTTGCTTTAAAAATTGTCTGCATCTGAACCTTATGTCTCGCAATATAAATATGTCGAATGTTGTCAAATTTTACGGGGAAGGAAGATAGGTATGCTACATCAATATTTACAAGATGAATTGTGTCATAACAAGTCATTAGGTGCATTGATTTATTTAATTGGAAAAGGAAGAGAATTTGAGTTTTCATATAAAGGAAATTTATTCTTTATTTCGCGCTCAGAAACTCAAAAAGAGGTTTCACTTTGGATTGATAAAACGGAATATGCTTTTGACAATATTGACAATTTAGCTGAAGCAAAAATATTTGATAATAAATCTTTGTTAGAAATTTGGAACGATATAGAAATCGAAACATTGTTTTGATTGGCATATAGATGAACGGTCTTTATATGCGGTGCACAGCACCGCAGCGATATGAATTCTAACGAATTCTCGATATGTGCTTCGCACTCGATATGCACAGGTGTGCTCGATATGTTGCTGACGCAACGAGAATTCATATCATATCGAGTTTGAACGAAGGGAAAACATATTGATTTTACGAAGCAAAAAATAGAAGGTGTAGAAATGGAAATAAAAAGAACATACAGTATTCTGTATCCGGATATAGAGGGTGTGGATTACAAGATGCTTTCAGAAACGGTTTGTCATGATTTGGCTCTGGATTTATTATGCAAAAAGCTGACCGATGATTCCAGGGAACACAAGCTGATTATGGATGTGATTTCAAACATGACCGAGCATCCGAAGGTGGCAGAATACAGACAGAAGGTTTTTTGTGATATTTTAAAATTTCCCGAGCTCAGGAAGCGGATGATGGAGCTATTTGACAAGTTTGAATTTATCCGCAATTTCGGTGTAGACCATATGAACACAGACGAAAAAACGGGCATCTGGCATCTTTTACGCCGGATGGACGAGCTTAATGACTATATCAACTGTGTCGAGGCGATGCAGGAATGCCTGACCGAAAATGCGGTCGAATCAGAAGGCTTGAAGGGCTTTTCAGAATATGTCGGCAAGCTATATCACGATGCCAGCTTCGGGGAAATGAAAGCGGACATTGCAGCTTTAAAAATTCATGCATCAGAAGTAAAGAGTGTGACGGTGGGCATCAATGTCAATGAAAAATTTGAAGCAACCGGGTTAGGCTTGATTTCCATCAACAATAAGCAGTTCAAAAAATCCGGGATTGTTTCAAGCTTTGCAGATGCAATCGGCGGAAAGCAGAGGATACAGGAAGGAACCGACTGGGATGGGGATATGCACTATCAGCCGGTGGAAACCCCGCCGGACGGCTATGGGGCATTGCTTGAAATTGCAGGCATGAAAGCAAAGGCAAGCTTTCTGGGAATGGCGGCTTTGGGCGGTGTCAAGCTGAAGAGTGAGACGGTTGCAAGTGTTGCAAAGGGAGATGGCATTGCGAATTCCACCTTCTACCTTTCCGGCGTTGCAAACAAAATGCTCGATTCCATTTTAAAAAAGCTTCGTGAAACGCTTGATAAATATGCAGATATTGCGGTTTTGAATATTTCGCAGATGATACCGGAATTTATTTATTACATCCGGTTTGCTGAATTTGTGGAAAAGAATCTCGAAAAAGGGTATACGTTCTGCGAACCGGAGCTCAGTAAGAACAGTAAGAAAATGGAAGCAAAGGGTTTTTATAATCTGAAGTTGGCACTTTCGGATTTAAACATGGAAGAGATTGTTGTAAATGACCTTGACTTTGACCAAGAGCATACCGTTTATATCCTGACCGGTGCAAACCGTGGCGGAAAAACAACAGTAACCCAGGCGGTCGGAATTCTGTATGTGCTGGCACAGGGGGGTATCTTTGTTCCGGCAACCTCCTTTTGCTACAAACCGGTTGACTGTATCTATACGCATTTTCCGGCGGATGAGGATAAAACCCTTGATTTGGGAAGATTGGGTGAGGAGT
>SVJN01000026.1 GCA_015068965.1 Oscillospiraceae bacterium | reverse complement strand
CCTTCGGGGTTCCGCTTACCGTGATACCTTCACTTTCAATGCCGGTTGCCGATACATTTTTAACCACATAGGTATACTCGGTGTCATTGGTCAGATTTGCGTGTTCAAACACCTTTAATTTAAAATCAGTTCTGTCTAAGACAGGATTACCTAAATCCAGCTTGGTTTCAACACCATCTGCAACCTGATAAATTGCAATATCGGAAAGATTGGCTTTTACTGCAATATGATTCTTTGCGTTTGCCGGTGCTACCTGTACAAAGTAAGGTGCATCCGGAGCTTTATATGCTGCTTCAAAATTGAAGTTTCCGTCTGCACAAAGGTTCTTTGCACCGTCTACCACTGCAAGATTTGCATCTACCTCATAGATTTGGAAATCGTCAAAAATCATTTCCTCAATATGACGTGCCACCTTGATTTCAATCTGATTCGCTTCTGAAGAAGGCTTACAGTAGAGTGTTCTTTGTGCCCAACCGTCTACCGCCGGAATTGCCTCATAGACTGCTGCACCTGAATTTCCATAAGTCACACCATCTGCAGAAAGTGCAGAGCCTGTCAGCTTGAACTGTACATTATCACTTACACTCTGATTATTCGCACTGCTCTTTACCCAGTAGGTCAGCTTATAGGTCTTTGTGGTATCCAGATTGATTTTCTCAGAACCGGTCGCATATACATAGCTTGAATTGTTCCATGTAAAGTTCATGTTAGTCAGCTTCATACCGGCACTTTGATTTCTGCCGATTCCGTTTAAAATATCAAAGGTTCCATAGGCATTACCATAGCTTTTGAATGACCAATTGTCCTTTGCCACATAACCGGAATAAGCCGCCTTCGGGGTTCCGCTTACCGTGATACCTGCACTTTCCACTCCGGTTGCCGTCACATTTTTAATGACATAGGTATACTCGGTGTCATTGGTCAGATTTGCGTGTTCAAACACCTTTAATTTAAAGTCGGTTCTGTCTAACACAGGATTTCCTAAATCCAGCTTGGTTTCGACACCGTTTGCCACCTGATAAATTGCAATATTGGAAAGATTGGATTTTACTGCAATATGATTCTTTGCATTTGCCGGTGCTACCTGTGCAAAGTACGGATCCTCCGGAGCAGCAAAGTCTGCCTCAAAATCACCGTTTGTCAAGAGTTCTTCCCCATAACCGGTGACTGTTTCGCCATCCTCCGCATAAATGACTTCCTTTAAGGATAAATCGTCTGCGTATATCGCACCGCTATTCGGCCAGTTTGAAGTGATTCGGAATTGAGGGTTGTTATAAGTATAGGTAAATGTATAATCAATATCTGCCCACTTTCCGACAGCCGGATTCAGCACACCACCGCTTTCCGAAGTTGCAAAGGCGGTATCTCCGAACTTCAGACTGCAACGCCATGTTGCCGCCGGTACGTTGAATTTTCCGGTCAGGCGATATGTCTTGCCGCTTTCTACCGCAACGACCTGTGCTGCATTCGCGTGCAAGCCATTTCCTACACCTTCTGTGATTCCGATTTTTACACAGCCTTTTCCGGACGGAACGATGTCCTCATCTGTAATGACTGAAACGGTTGAGGTTTGCAATTGTTCTTCTGCCGTCCATGTAATAAAGGAACTTTCCCAACCTGTGACTGAAATAGCCGTTGTCCCTGCAAATGCCGACATCGGCAAAAGCATTGCCAGCATACTGACACAAATTAAGGTACTAAAAAACTTTTTAAACATAATATTCTCCCTTTCTTTGAATGCAAAGTGCAAAGTGCAAAATGCAAAGTGCAAGGTGCATTTTTCATTATTTTAGAATAAATAATTTTCCTCGGGGTGTGCTGCCATGTAGTCTTCTACTGACTTCCAAAGCTCTTCAATGCCTGCATCCAAAACCTGTTGTCTCAATTCGTTCAGATATCCCAATGCCTCTTCGTCGGTTTTTGCAACATATGCCTTTTGTTTTACCTCGGTCATTCTGGAATTGGATTTTACTGCACGGATATCATAAACCTTCGGGTGGGAAAGCTCTAAATAGCTGACTCTGATACCCTGATGATATTCGATGTCGGGTGCTAAGAAATCTCTGACCGCTTGTTGTTCCTCCGGCAATGCTTCCGGCTTGTTCCACTTCTTCGGATACTGAACACCGCAGAGTCTTACATAGGAGCCGATGCCATACTTATAGCGTTCCTTGGTATTCATATTTGCGTATTCGCCAATGAACTCAAGGGTTCCATCCTCGCAAACCTGATAGCTTTCCCCTTCGATTCCGTATTGAATCAGTTTGGTTCCCTCTTCGCTGAACAGATAGTTTAACACCTTGATAACAGCTTCTGCCTTTTTGCTTTCTCTCGGAATAAAGAGTACCTGAGAACCACCGTTACCACCCAATTTATAGGTCTTAGTCTGTCCGTTCAGACCGGTTTGTGAGCAAAGCGGAATATATTTCATTTCCGGATTGGTAACATAGAGGGTATCTGCACACCAGGTCTGCAGATTTGTCCAGGAGGTCGGAACCAGGGCATATTTTCCGGTTGCAATCTTTTCCTGCGCACGGGCTGCTGTCTGGCTTAAGCCTTCGATATCTAACAGTTCTTCTGCAAAGAGCTTTCTTAAATGCAGGGTTTGTTTGTCTAACAGAGGATTGAAGAAATCGTCTCCAACCTTGCCATTTTCATCCATGTACAAGCCACAGAAGCCTTGGGTTCTGTCAACATATGAGGTGTAGTACTGTCCAAGTCCGCCGCCGCTGTGGAGTACACCACCCGGAATCACCGGTCCGCCGTTTGCATCCTGAAAACCTGCAGCTGCAATCTGTTGCATCAGCTTGTAAACATCGTCACTGGTTTTCACTGCGTTGACATCTACATTCAATGCCTTTGCGATATCCTCACGGATAAAGAGTGCGCCTTCATTGTACTCGGTTCTCTGGTCAAGCGGCAAACCGCCTGCCGGGATAAAGTACTGATTTCCGCCGAATGCCTCGTCCTCTAAGTCAAACTTGACGAAGTCCTCGGATAAGCCGACACCGTAGGATGCTTTGATATTTTCACCGTATTGGTCTAAGAGGTCATTTAACGGCATAATCATTTCTTCTCTTGCCGCCTTTTTGATGATGCCGGTTGAGGTATCATCCATACCCCACATTGCACAGGATACCAGATCCGGGAAATCGCCTGCGGCAAACATGGTGTTGAGTCGCTCAATTTCGGTGACACCGTTGTATTCCACATTGATTTTGACTCCGGTTTCTTCCATAATCTTATTTAAAACCATATTGTCGTGCGGATTTTCCGGTGCCATCACGCTGTCGCCCTGCCAGACCGTTAAGAAGGTAATTTCCTCAATCCCGTCGGTTCCTGTCTTTTCTCCGCATCCGGAGAGCATTCCTGCCGCCATCGTTCCGGCAAGAAGCATGGATAGTGCTTTCTTTGTGTTCATAATCTTTCTCCTTTCTTTCGGACATTTTGTCCGTTACCACAATGATGTTTCGGATAAGGTTTTGGAAACCTTATTAGAAATTGCCATCAGAATCATACCGATAACGGACTGGAAGAGTCCGACTGCGGTACCAAAGCTATAATTTCCTTGCTTTACACCCTCCTTCATAACATATGTATTGATTGCCTCTGAAATATCAATGTTCTGCGGGGTCTGCATCAGATATACCTGGTCAAAGCCGACACCCATCAGGCTACCCATATTCAAAAGCAATTTAATTACGACTGTCGGCAGGATGCATGGAATGGTAACATGAAGTACCTTTCTCCAACGTCCGGCACCGTCTAATTCTGCGGCTTCGTAAAGCTCCGGATTTACCCCGGTGATTGCCGCAAGATAAAGAATGGAGCCCCAGCCTGCTTCCTTCCACATACCGATTAAGAGGTATGCCGGCAGGAAGTATTGCTTCTCGCCCATAAAGTATTTGGGTTCCATTCCGAACACCTTTCCTAAAAACTCGTTAATCAGACCGTTGTGCGGTGATAAGAGGTTCTGGAAGATGGAAATAACAACAACCCAGGACACAAAGTGCGGAAGATAGGTAAAGGTCTGGATGACCTTTTTGGTCTTGGGTGCGTTGACCTCATTGATTAAGAGTGCTAAAATAATCGGAACCGGGAATCCGAATATCAGGCTCGACAAGGTCATTCGCAAGGTATTTGTGATTAACTGCCAGAAATTGTACTGGTGAACAAACTGGTCAAAGTATTTTAAACCAACCCACGGACTGCCTAAAATACCGGCATTGTATTTAAAATCCTTGAACGCAAGCAACACGCCATACATGGTGGAGTAACGAAAAACAATCTGATGAATAATCAGAGGCAGTAAAAACAAATACAACCACCGATAACGCTTGATTCGTTTCCAGACCGTCTTTTTGGGTTCAATCACAAACTCCGGTTCTTTTTTTCTTTGTAATATTTTTTGCATGGTTCTGTGTTCCTCTCCTTATTCTCCAAATGTGTATGCCTTACTCAATGCTTCCATTCCGGTTACACTGTCCCACACATATAAAACTGCGGAATATTCATCCCCTTGCGGTATGGCAAGAGATACCGACACCTCGGTATAAGGCTCGTAAAACTCGGAGGGCTGTACCGACTGATACGCAGATTGGATATCATAAACTGCACCATCCTTGTACAGTACGAAAATCATTTCCACACTGTAGTCCTCCGGCATTGCGTTATTCTTAAACTGCATCCGTGCGGTGACCTGCTCGCCCTCTTTGACAAACGCAGGTTCTCCCACCTTTGTAGCATCCGGTACAGGCTTAACCTCAATTTCTATACCATCAGAGGTGTTTTCCCAGTTATCCTTTGTGCAAACCAACAGCGTGTAGACTTCTTCGTTTACCAGATTTTCAATGAATACTTCGGAATCGGTTACCGTTGCAAGCAGTTGATTTCTTCCACCCGTGATATTGTAGATTTCGATTTTCTTCAAATCGGCATCCAACGGATTTTTCCAGGAAAGCCGAACGGAGGAATCCATATTTTCTGCAACCAGCTCGGTTACCTCACCCGGAGCCGTCCAGTCAAGGTCGGTTTCAAAATCACCGTTTACCAAAAGCTCCTCGCCGTAGCCGGAGATGGTTTCACCATCCTCTTCATATATAATTTCCTTGATGGATAAATCATCTGCATACATAGCTCCACTACCCGGACTGTTTGCGGTAAGACGGAATTGCTTGCTGTTTGCAAAATCAGATGCTTTGTAATGTAGGACATACTCAAAGTCCGTCCAGCTTCCGATGGTTGTACCCAGCACACCATCCCCTGCAGCAAAAGCTCTTTCGCCAATTTTCAGACTGTACCTCCAGCTTTTTGCCGGAATGTAGAACTTTCCGGATACTTTGTAGGTTTTTCCGTCCTCTATTGCAACAGACTGTGCCGCATTGGCATGATGGGCGTTTGCCGCACCGCCCTGAATGCTGATGGAAATTGCCGCATCCCCGGACGGAACAATTGCCGCATCCCGAACCAGGTGTACCCCCCATTCCTCCAAAAATTCTATATCTGTGGGATAGGACATGAAGGATTCTGCCCAACCGGGAATGTCCTTATAGTATGCATTTGCCGCAAAGGCTGTCGGTACAAAAAACATTGCAAGCATCAGTACCAGACCTGCTTTTAAAATTTGTTTCATGCTCTTTCTACCGCCTTTCTACCTTTTATAAATGAACAGCTCGTAAGGAACTGAGCTTCGATTTCGGAACAGAACATAGTTTCCTGCTGCCAAGTCCTGCAGGGTTCCGCTTCTGATTTCATGTTCTGATTCCTCATAGACTGTTACGACACAGCTATCCGGAACACAAATTGTAATATCTTTTCCTTCATTGATACGGACTCTGCGTTTTTCGTAATCAACTGCAAGTGCAGTTCCGTAGATATAAATTGCATTGTTAACATCTGCAACATTGCTTACCGCAGTCTCATTTCCGTACCGATGTACAACAACAAATTTATTGAGCTTGCCGGAATCATCGTACTTGGTGCGGATGATATCGCCTTTTTGAATGCCTGCAAAGGTACCAGCCTCAGACGAGGTATAGGACCATTCCTGTCCCTTTAACCAACCCTTTGCGAAGCTTACAACATCATCATTGACTACCATATCCCCTGCCTGCTCTACCATCATGCAGTAGTCATCCGAATTGATAGAGCTTTCAAAGGCAACGGTTGAGGAGGAGTCATATTCCAAAACCACCAGCTTGGAGAACATGAACTCATCCATATCATAGATATCTGCCTGATAACGGTTTTCGCTGGCAAAATAGTTCATACCCATGCATTGAAAATCCCGCTCACTCGCCATTGCTCCGGTCGGAATCAGAAACACCTTCATATCCGTTTCAATAAAATAGGTATTGGAGAAGGAATTGTTATTCCGATAAAACTTATTGTTATTGCCTTCATTGTTCATCGTCGCTTTGCGGAAGGTATCCTTTTTGATATATTCCGGGAGCTTTTCGTCAGTATTTGAAGTTAGCGTCGGGGTGTCTAAGGTTTTGATTCTCAGCTTGGAATCTGCCTTAAAACGCACCATCTGCTTTTCACTGACAATCACCATAAATGCTTCCGGCGTGGTCGGCTCTCCGTTTACCGTCACCTTTTCACGCAGCTCATAGGTTTTCCAGACACCGTCCTGGGTGAAGATTTTGAGCATGACCTTTTCGGTCTCCTCATCCTCATACATCCGTTGCAACCATCCGTATTCCCGGTCTGCTGCAACCTTTTCATATGCAACCACTCTGCCATAGCCGTCTATGTAGAAGAAGTATTCCCCCGATAACTCTAACGCCTTTAACGTACCGTTTTTGACAGCCTGCTCCATTGCAACTGATTTTTCAACTTCTGTTTCGCCTTCCTCTGCCCCAATCAGCAAATATTCCTCCTGTTCAGAAATCAACTTTCCGGTTACTACTGTATCTGAAATCAGTACCTTATAATAAGGAAGGTCTCCGGTTTTGGATGCGGCTACCATCAGCACCTCATTCGTGCCGATATCGGTAAAATCCATTTCCTCGCCGAACTGGTCAACATAGTCTACCTGGGCATCTTCTTCAAAGGTGACAGATTCCGAGAATCCGTCTCCGATGAGTTGGTTATAGACTGTTTTTGTATAGGACACCACATTTTGCACGTGGATGATATCATAGGAGGTCACAAACACAACATCATAAATATTATCCCGGTCTGTGTCCAGTAATTTCATTTCACCGCAGACCGGATACATCTCCGCTTCGGTAATATCCGGATATGCCTTTCCGTTATAAATCACATCTGCAACCGGACTGATTTTTGCACGAGCTTCCCTTGTTCCGTTTTCATATATCAAAAGGGTTCGGTCTGATTCGTCAAAATTAATCAAATCCGCTGTAACAAACAATTCTCTTGCCGGTTCTTCCTCTTCTAAATAAATTACTGTTTCCGGACTGCTTCTTTCGATTCTGCAGTATGCGGTTACATATTTTCCAAGATAAGCTTGGGCATCGACCAGACCTTGTTCATATACCGTCTCGTCTAACATCATTCTGCCCTTGCCTGCACCGGTCGGAACGGAAATTGCCGTTTTTTCGTCTGCAGTCACTCTTGCTTCGATGGCGTAGATGTCACGGTAACGCACCAGAAGGGTTCTTCCCTCCTCCGGTGACATGACAAACTCACCGTCGTCCATATCGTAGCCTTGCATATCTTTTTTGAGGGTATTCAAGAAAATTTGTGCCGCTTCACCTATGGTCAGGGCATCCTTTCCGTTGGCATCTGTTCCCTGATAAAGTCTTAAATTACTTGCGACCTGCAGATAACCCGTCGGATATCCGCCATAGAATGCCGCTGTATCGCCGTACTCCAGGCAATCCACCATCAGCTTGATAAATTCGTTATAGCCGATGCTTGCAGTCGGACGGAATTTTCCGTCGGCATAGCCGTGGATGATATTCTTGTCTGCAAGGCTCATCACGGCATTTCCGGTAAGACCTCCGGCAACAACATCGGTAAAATCACTTGTTTCGTATTCCGCATCCAGATTCATCAGCCGATAAATCCATATCGCCGCTGTTTCTCTGGTGAGCAATTGTCCCGGGTCTATTTCATCAAATTCCTCCGTCATCATTTCAAATGCAATCAATGCTTTGATTGCGTTGTCATAGCGTCCCTGCTCCGATTCGGATGCACTTACTCCAAGTGTTCCGATTGCAAGTGCAAACACGATGAAAACGGATATCAGTTTTTTTATTCTCATCATTCGCCCCCCTTACTTGCCAGATGTAAAATCCGTACCGCCTCGGCTCTTGTGGCGGTCTTTTGCGGTTGGAAGCTTCCGTCCGGATATCCGTTAATCAATCCGAGCTGCTTCATTGCTAAAACCGCAGGTTTTGCATAATCACTCACCTGTGCTATATCCGCAAAGGCTTCTGTCTGCTCTGCCTCGGTCAAACTCATACACCGATAAATCATTGCCGCCATATCCTGACGTGTGATTTTCTCACCTGCACCAAAGCATCCGTTGCCGACACCCGATATGATACCTGCTTCTGCCGCAGCAGAAACTGCCTGATAGTACCACGCATCTGTCGGAACATCGGCAAAGGTTACCGCATTTTGTGCCGCTGGAATCCGGAATACCTTCACTAAGATTGCCGCAAACTCTTCCCGGACAATTTCACGCATCGGGCGGAAGGTCCCGTCCTCATAGCCGCCAATCACGCCCTCTTTATAAAGTGCAAGAATGCTTTCCTCTGCCCATGCCGCCTCGTCTAAATCCGAAAAAGCAGGCTTTGCAGGCTGTGGTGTCTCGGTCGTTATTGTTGTCGCCGATGCTACCGAATAAGGATTTGTACTGTCCGATTTCCCGGTGGGATAGCTTCCGCCTCCGCCTCCGCCGCCGGAGGTGGATTCTTTTTTCTGAATCGATTTTAATGCAGTTTCAATCCCCTTGAGCAAATCCTCTGCCGAGGTAAACGGTGTGGAGTTTTTCACCAAAACAAGCTTTTTGCTTGCTGTGGTGTGGTTGGCGCTTCCCGGCTTTAATGCCATAAAGGCATCATACTTTGCACCCGAAAGACCCAGAGTATCCTCATGCTCCTTGATGATAGAGCTGATATTTCCGTAGGTTGCCTTATTCATCTCGGATAGTGCATAGCCCTTGGCAAATTCCTTCTGCAGGTCTGATGCTTGTTGGTAGCTTTTTCCCGCCATGTAGAAACAGATTTCTGCCATTTCATCTGCACCGCTTGCGAGCAACTCCGCAAGGGCTACATCCCCATAGGAAATTGCAAGAACCTCTGCATAGCTCTGCAGTAAGGTGTAGGCTTCGGTCTTATCTGCCTGTTCCAGACGGTTCATCACCAATGCCTTGGTAAATGCTTTAATTGCCGCATCCACATCCCCTTGCGGAGCTTCTTCCATCAACCCTTCAAAATCCGCCATGATTGCTGATTTTTGTGCAGGCTTGCTCTGATAGTCTGCAGTCGGGAATCCGAATACTGCATATGCATCATAATTTTCATAAGTGGTTTCAAATAAGGTGCTCAAATCCTCAGTTTCCCAAAGTGCCTCTGCTGCTTCTGCACGTCGGTCGGAATTGACAAAAATATGTCCTTCCAATTTGACCTCATCGGTCACGGTGCTGTCCACATAAACGGTGTAGATACCGTCATTCTCTGCTCCATTCCGCTCGTCTGCCAGATTACAGGTCAGGCTGAAGCTTCCGTCCTCTGCACTCTCGGTCTGCCCGATGGCAAGGATTTTTGAAAAATCTCTGCGGTCAGCATCCTCCCGAATCAGTACTACGGTTACCTCCGCAGCTCCCGGCTTTTTCAGTTTTCCCACAAGCTTGTATTCATTGCCGACAATGTTTGATACCGTCAGCTCAATTTCGGATGAACCTTGCACATTTTTCGTAAAAAACAGCTTTTGCTCGGGAGCAACTGCACCCGGGTTTTCGGTATACATCCGGACCGTTACAGTAACATCACCATCTAAATCCGGTGCATTTGTGCCATCATATTTGGTCCAGCTTTCACCGCCATCGGTGGAAAACTCCATTTCCTCTGTCAATCCGATAATCCGGTTGCCGATATCATCCTTGATAACATTCGGTACCTCCAGTTTTTCTGCCGGCATTGCATCCACCAAAACACCTGCTGACATCATGCCGACTGCATTGACGGTTCTGACCGAAAAGGTGTAGCTTGTTCCGTTCTGCAAGCCGTCAATCACGATATGCTCCTCGGTCGGCTCCAGCTCTTCTATCAGCGCATCATCTTGATAAATTGCAATTCCCGCTCTGTTTGCATCCTCCGGATTTCTCCAGGAAAGCTCTACACCGCCGGAATAGATATCTGCTTTTAAATCGGTTACCTCCACGGTCGGAACACAGTCTGCCTCAAAGCCTCCGTTTTGAAGCAGCTCCGCTCCGAAGCTACCATCCGGCAATACCTGCTTTAAGGAAAGGTTATCTGCATATAAATCACTATTCTGTGCAAGCTCAAACTTCAAAACCGGGTCACTTTCGGATGCGGTAAAGGTATAATCCAGATCACACCATTCACCGATTGTAATCAGCCGATGGAAATACTCACGTGAATTCCCGACATAAAGATAAAATTTCTTGGTTGTTTTTTCGGTTCCGATATAGATTCTTCCGCTCAGGCGATACTGATTTCCGCTCCCGACTCCGGATAAAAGCTGGGAGGCATATGCATTTTCGCCATCTCCATCCTCCATAAAGATATGTAATGCACCGGCACCGTCTGTAACCCATTGCGACTCCACCGTAACTTCTGCATTGCCACTTGTCCAGCCGGTTATCTGCATCGGCGTATTTGCCGCAAGCACCGGCAGGAGACTTCCCCAAAAAACTCCCGTACCTGCGAGTAATGCTATTAGTTTTTTCAATCCAATCCCTCCGTTCTTTTACTTAATCGAGCCAATCATTACACCCTTTACAAAATGCTTCTGCAGGAAAGGATATACGCAAACAATCGGCAGGGTGATAATCATAACAAAGGTCATACGTAAGGATTCCGGTGTCACGGCATTCTGTCGCTCCTGCTCCATTTCCGTCAGGTAGATATTCTGTTCATTTAAGTTTTTGATGCTCTCCATCATGTCTGCTTCATTCAGAAGCTGTTGCAAGAACGTTGCCGCAGGCTTTAAATTCTGACGACTGACAAAGAATGCACCGGTGTACCAGTCGTTCCACATTCCGACTGCTGAGAACAGAATCATGGTTGCAAAAATCGGTCCGGACAAGGGAATGATAATTTTAAAGAAAATCCCCATTTCGCTACTGCCGTCAATGTATGCCGCCTCGGAAAGCCCTTTTGGAATCCCTTCAAAGAAGGTTCGCATAACAACTAAATTGAAAAATCCGTAAAGTCCCGGAAGAATATAGACCAGAATATTGGTCAATAAGTGCAGTCTCCGATAGAGAATAAAGGTCGGAACCACACCGCCGCCAAACACGGTCGGAATAAACAGAAACAGCATCACAAAGCCTCTGCCCGGCAAATCCCGGAAGGTCAGCGCATATGCCGCCATCGCACTGAGCATAACACTGCACGCCGTTCCCAGCACCGTAATCAGCACCGAGATTTTAAATGCCTGCAAAATCTCCTTGTTCTGGAATGCTACTTTGTAGTTTTCCAGGGTGAACTTTCTGGGGAAAATCATAAATCCCCCCCGAATGGTATCGCTTGCCTCATTTAACGAACAAGCCAAAAAGTACACAAACGGATATAAGGTAGACAGCGCAAACAGAATCAGAAAGGTTAGTATCACCGCCTCCGTTATTTTATCCGACAACTTTTTTCCCATGAGTAATCTCCTCCATTTTCTATTGTTACTTTTATTTTACAATTTCCTTCTAAACAAAACAATGGATAAAACAATGGAAATGACTGAACATTTCTACTGTTTTATCCATAGCCTTTTAATCCTTACCCATCCGATATTCGATGGGAGTCTGATTCACATATTTTTTAAATACCCGGTGAAAATACTGGCTGTCCTTATAGCCAACCAAACGTCCGATTTCAAAGATTTTAATATCACTGCCACGCAATAGCTCGCAAGCCTTGTTAATCCGCAGGATATTCAGATACACAACAAAGTTTTCTCCGGTTTCTGCCTTAAAAATCTGCGAAAGATAGTTCGGAGTCAAGCCGAATTTTGCACTCAGCTGCTTGATAGAAAGATCCTGGTCAAAATTCGTGTTCACATAATGCACAATCTTTTTAATGGTAAGCTCCGAACTGACAACCGCATTTTTCTGCTTGACAACAACCTCTAACGTCGCCTCGTAAACACTTTGTGCAAGCTCCTCCACCCGGTCAATCCGCTCAAATGCCTTTTCGGACAATAGCTCCTCCACAAAGGTGTTTTCCACCTCCGCACGCAGACGGTGAAAGGTCAGTATCACGGTATTTGCTACCATAAAATAGACTGCGCGCACCGTAAGTCCGCTGTTTTTGATATAAGAAACCGAGAAAATCTGCTCTAAATTTTTCTGCAGACTCCTCATGTCGCTCTCGGAGATATTTACCTCAAGCACCTTTAAATCATTTTCAATGCCCGAAACCATCTGCAAACTGCTTGCAGTATAGGCAAGCACACGTTTTTCCGGATTCAGATATCGGTCGAAGTATGCCTCCCGGCAATGTGCGTAAAGCTCACGGGAGAGTTTTTTTCGCTCATCGCTCAAGGAAATGCAAAGCTCAACCGGAATACAGAACCCGGGCTCATTGCGGAAATTCCTCACAAATCTTTCACAGAATTCTGCCATGTCTGATATCGGATTGTCGCTGACACAAAGACAATGGAACCTCATTTCCCCCTCCGAGCGAAAGAAGTAAAACTGTTCTCTCCGGTTCTTTTCAAAATATTCTTCTGCACTCCTGTAAACTACATCCACCGCAAGTCCGAATTCCGAGGAAAACCGTTCCTCTATCTTCAAATGAAAGCCCAAAAGAAGATAGTTTTTTTCTGTCCCCATTACCTGCTCCAGCAGTTGTTGCTCCCCCTGACGGAGACTGCCTCCGCCAAACAGAACAGGAAACAGCATCTGCACCTGATTTGCTTGAGGCAACTGCTCTGGACGTGTAGTCTGCTTCTTTAACACGTTTCTGACCGCCTTTTGTAACGTTTCTAAAAACTGTTCTTCATCAATGGGCTTTAGAATATACCCCAGCACCCCGGCATCAATTGCTTTTTTCACATATTCAAACTCGGCAAAGCCGGTAATCAGAATCAGTTCGGGGCGTTCCTTTTTAAGCCCTCCAATCAGCTCAAATCCGTCCATTCCGGGCATCTTGATATCGGAAAACAGAATGTGGATTTTTTGCTCTTTTAAAATCTGCAACGCCTGCGAAGCACTATTCGCCGTGTAAATCGCAGAAAAGCTATAACCGCTCTGTTCAATCAGCAGGCGGATTCCATCCAAGATAATCTGCTCATCATCAACAATCAGTATGTTCAATGCTGTTTTCCTCCTCCCCAAAAATGATTGGACAAACAATCCGGACATTCGTGCCGATATTTTCCCGGCTCTTTAATATCACGCCGTATTGCTCCCCGTAGGTAATCTGTATACGTGAATGTACATTTTTCAGTCCGATACTGTCTACATTTTTCAAGTGCTTCTCCCGAAAGGCTTCCTGAATCTGCGCTAAGCGTTCTTCCGATATGCCCTTGCCGTCATCCTGCACACAAATTTCAAGGTTTCCGTCCTTTTCCTCTGCGGTAATCGAAATCAGATAGGTGTCCTCACCGTCCTGCACAGCATACTTGATCGCATTTTCCACAATTGGCTGGAGAATGAACTTTAAAATTCTGCACTCTGCCAATTCCTCCGGAATATCATAAACCGCCTCGAATCGGTTACGGTAGCGGATTTTCTGAATCATCAGATAGGATTTTATCTGCTCGATTTCCTGCCGGAGACTTACATAATTTTCTCCGCTTGCAATGTTATAACGCAGAATCTCGCCCATTTTCCGGCTGATTAAGCCTATTTCAGCATTTCCGCTCTGCTTTGCAAGTGAATGCACCGTTTCTAAGGTATTGAACATAAAATGCGGATTGATTTGCATCTGCAAGGCTAACAGCTCTGCACGTTTGCGCTCCGTCTCCATGATATAATTTTCGTTGATGGAATGCTCTAACCGCTCCGCCATAACGCCGATAGAACGGTCTATCTCTGCAAATTCATCCGTTCCGTCAATCGGTGCATCCAAGGAAAAGTTTCCGGTTTCCAACGATTTTAACTTTTTCTGAATCTGCTTCACCCGTCCTTCAAGCTCATTGGTGAATCTTGAAATGATACCCAGAAGTATCCACAACAATGCCACCGCAAACAGGAAAAATCCAATCATGGTAAACAAAAGCACTTTCTTTTGCGATGCCCGGTTAAAGCAATAACGCACCGTAAATCCTTCTGAGAGAATACTGTCCTCGACAAAAAAGATGTCACGCTCAGAGATATTCTCCATCGGGAAGCCGTACTCATATAACAGGGTACCGTCCTGCAGAAGCTCTATCCGCAAATCATGCTCCCGCTTTCGATTACTCCACAAAAGCATATTGTCAATCCGCAATTCCATTTTGGCATAGCCTGCAAGCTCGGTCATACCGCTGATTTCATCGGTATTATAAATTGCCTGCACAATGCCTAAAATCGGAAAACCGACCTTTTTTGTGACATAAATGTATTTTGACCGTCCCTCCATGCCGGACAGCCAAATCTGATTTTCCCGCCGATTTAACACATTTAAAAATCTGCCAATGGTTTTTTTATTCTGACGCAGAGAATACACCGAAAGATTATGTAGAATTTCCATCCGGTCCCCTGCAATCAGATTCTCGATTTCTTCATCAATCAGCCGGGATGCACGAAAGGATGAGCTCTGGTCGTCCGGCTGTATCTGCAATAATGACATTGAGATATCCCGGTCATACGCAATCATATCCAGAATCGTCTGATACCGTTGGAGCTTGTCGGTTAAATTGGCATAATGTTCTTTTTCAAAGAGCATATACTCGTCCTGAATCTGTTGGTTATAAAATCCGATATAAAGCAATGCAAACAGGATATTCAAAAGAAAAATCGGCACAAAAACAACGCTGATCATCAAACGTGTCATCACCGTTTTTAACCGACCGTTCGGCAGCATCCGTTGAAACATCCGAATCATTTGTGCCGCTCCTTTCTTCTGATAAATTAAAATTCCCTATTCTCATTATATCGCAAAAAAAGCAGCAATGCAATGTCAATATCTACAAATTTAAGAGGACGATTCTACACTTTTTCCAAATTTTGTCTGTATTGCTTCGGAGTACACCCCACCTGCTCACGGAATAATTTATAGAACTGTTTTTTGTCCGCATAGCCGACCGCAGCGGCAATTGTGTCAACTGTATCAGAGCTTTCCAGAAGTAGTTTCTTTGCATAATCAATTCGTTTGCGTCCGATATAATCATGCAGACTGATACCAAACGTGTTTTTAAAAATCCGTCCCAGATAGGTCGGATGATAAAAGCATTGATTCGCAAGCTCTGTCACGGTAATCGGCTTAGTATAGTTTTCATCTATATATGCCAGAAGCTCCGGTGTGACCGCACGGCAGAAGCCGGAGGTTTCCTTTTTACAAAGCACACGGAGCATTTTAGCAAGAAGGATGCGCATATACCCATCCAGTACCAGTGCATAACCCGGTTGCTCTGCTTCCGATTCCGAAAGCATTTCCTCCGAAAGCCGTTCTATTTCAAGCATTTCCGCCGCAGAAAAGTGTGCCAGCGGTATTGCCCGGTCAACGGTATCAAAATACCGGTCTAATATCAGAAAGGAAAAAATATCATAAAGACTTTCGGCATTTGCAAGCCGTTCGCTGATATATTCTGGCTTTACAAAAAAATTATAAAATACCATCTGTTCTTCTGCTTGGAAGGAATGTGTCTGATGATAGTTGATAAAAAGCATATCCCCCCGACATAGCCGATAGGAAATGCCGTCAATCTCATGTGTCCCCTCCCCTGATGCAATATAAATCAGCTCGATAAAATCATGCTGATGCGGCGGATGAATATAGTTTTTTTCATAGGTATATTTCTGCACTTCAAACGCCTGTGAAATCGGCATATAATCTGCACTTTTGTAGATAAACATAATGTTTCACCTCTTTTTCATTATATAATGTACCGAAAAAAAAGTCAATAAAAAAGCTTCTGATAGAAGCCCCGCCTGCGGGCGTGAGATTGAGGAAGCAATTTTGTTATTCCAGAAATTACAACATAAATGTTGTAATTTCCTACATAATAAAAGTATTATTTCCCCACAAAAAGCTTGGAAATAGCTACTGACTTTTTAAAAAAAATAAAGTATGATAACATAGAAAGGACGTGAATATATGAAACTGACACTCAACGAATATCAGGACAAGGTGCGTGCCTGCTGGTTGGGAAAGAACATCGGCGGCACCCTTGGTGCAACATTAGAAGGAAAACGTGGCGTGCGTGAAATAGATTATTATCTGCACGATATCACAAAGGGCGTACTCCCCAATGACGATTTAGACCTCCAGCTTGTCTGGTTGCTTGCGGCGGAGCAGTACGGCAGAGCATTGAATGCCGAAATTTTAGCAGAGTATTGGCTTACCTACATCGTGGCAGACTGGTCGGAATACGGTGCGGCAAAGAACAACTTAAAAGCCGGATTCCCGATTGGTGCGGCAAACCGGTATCAGAATCATAATATGAATAGCTGCGGCTGCTTTATCCGGAGTGAAATCTGGGCATGTCTTGCCCCGGGACATCCCGAAATTGCGGTTCGTTATGCCTACGAGGACGGTTCGGTTGACCATGCTGACGAAGGACTTTTCGGCGAAATTTTCTGTGCCGCAATGCAAAGTGCCGCATTTTGCGAGCATGATATCCGAAAGCTGGTAGAAATTGGTTTTTCCTACATTCCAAAGGACAGTAAGGTTGCACTTGCCGTCCGGACTGCAATCGACTGCTATGACCGAGGTGTTGACTGGAAAACCGCCAGAAAAACAATTCTCAAGACTGTACCCGGCTCCTTCGGACTTGCCGGAGACGGATACTTAGACGAACGTGACCCCGAAGTACCGGAAGGTCCGATGGGGTTTGATGCCCCGAGCAATATTGCTATTACGGTGCTTGGTGCCATGTACGGCGAGGGAGATTTTTCCAAGAGCCTTTGTATCGCCGCAGGCTGTTGCGAGGATTCGGACTGTACTGCCGGTGCATTGGGTGCAATGTTAGGTATTATCGGCGGTTGTGCCGCAATTGACGAAAAATGGTTGGTTCCAATCGGAGACGAAATCAAGACCGTATCCATCGACACAACCAAGCAAGGTAATATAGATTGCATGCTTCCCGATTCTGTTACCGCTCTTACCGACCGTGTAACAAAGCTGATGCCAACCTTTATGCTCCGCCATTTTAACCCCACAGATGGAAGCATCAGCATGAGCGATCATTTATTTGACAGAACAGAGAAAACAGGTGTATATTCTCATGAATCATTTCAGCATATTCTCACCAGACGCAATCAAGGCATGAAAAAAGAGCATCCGCTTTTTGAGCTTTTGTTGATTCCGGAGGACGGCATCTGTATCAAAGCAGACGAAGAAAAAAAGTTCAAGCTTTGTATCACCGATAAGCTTTTCCGTCATCATTGGCTCAATATACGGCTTGATTTGCCGGAAGAATGGGAGGCATATCCGGCAAAAGAGCTTTCTTTCTTTACCGACCAGAGAACCGGCGGTTGCCGCCTGACCAAGGTAAGCTTTTCCATTACACCGCATCAACTTCAAAAGAATAAATATGAAATCCCTGTACTCATTCGTGCACAGGATAGCGTGCAAACTGTTTGTCTGAATCTGGTATTAGTCGCAAGATAATTAAAAAGCCTATCTGAATATTTCAGGTAGGTTTTTCTTGTAATATCTATGCTATTATGTTACAATATCCTAAAGAGGTGTTTTACATGAAAATAAAAAAAATCATCCTGCGGTGCTTTTGCATCTGCATTCTATTGGGCATTCTTGCCGCAATTTCCGTATTTGCAATCAACCATTCTATCATAAAAACAACCTCGGAGCAGATTGTTTCCTCCGAGGCAATTTCAGACAATCATTATGACTGTATTCTTGTTTTAGGCTGCGGAGTACGCCCCGACGGAACACCGAGCGATATGCTCTCCGACCGTTTAAAACGAGCCGTTGCACTTTACAAGGCCGGTGTTTCCAAAAAAATCATCATGAGCGGTGACCACGGCAGAGAAAGCTATGACGAGGTCAATGTGATGCTGGATTATGCCGTCAGAAACGGCGTCCCGTCAGACGCAGTCTTTACCGACCATGCCGGCTTTTCCACCTATGAGAGCATCTACCGGGCAAGGGACATTTTCTGTGTCCGAAAAATGGTGGTTGTGACGCAACGCTATCACCTTTTTCGCTCTTTGTACATTTGTAACCGCCTCGGTGTCGATGCCGTTGGCGTGGATAGCGATTATCACCGTTATGTCGGGCAAAAAATGCGGGATATCCGTGAAATTGCCGCCCGGTGCAAGGACTTTTTCACTTGCATTCTAAAACCTGAACCTACCTATTTGGGAGAACAGATTCCTGTGTCCGGAAGTGCAGTCGTATCCCATGACGAGAATGCTTCCTCATAATTCATAAAATCATCGGAACAACACATAGGTTGTTCCCTACAAAAAAATAGGAATCTCGTTTGTCCGGGCGGATAATATCCGCCCCTACCAGTACGAAGGTACCGTCCCGAGCAAAAAATGGCAAGATGCGAAGATTTAACCGACCTTAACGTATTGCACGGAATAAGGGGGCATATTACTTCCCGCCCCAAAATCAAATTTTTCACCCGAAATCAGCTCGGTTCCACATCCGGCATTGGCGTTATAGTGTGCAATATATTCTTGCGAATCCGCATTAATCATGACCAGAATCCGCTCCCCGTCACAGCTTCTTTGGAAAATCAGTTGACGGTTTGTCATGTGCAGAATCTCAAAATCCCCATAGCAAAGGCATTTTTCTGTTTGGTGGAGTTCGGTTGCTTTTTGAATAAAATCGGTCAGACGGTTCCATTGCGGTGCATCCGTGTTCGGACGAAGTGCCCAGTCACCGTCTTCTTTTTTGCCCTCAATCCCCCATTCACTGCCGTAGTAAATGCAAGGAATGCCCGGCATTGCCATTAAGATTCCAAACGCCGGAATCAGGTGGTTTTTGTCGGTCAGATTGGAGGCGATGCGTGTTACATCATGATTATCCACAAAGCAAATCAGCTTTAAATTCCGATAGGCACACCAATCCTCACGCCCAAAACGGTTTCTGAGCGAATGCCCGATTTCAAACAGATTCATGCTGTTAAAGGAGGAATAAATCCCCTTGAAGCATTCATAGTTGGTTGCACTATGGAGCATATCGGAATTGACAATCTCGTTGTAATTTCCGTGTATCATCTCCCCTGCCAGGAAAAATTCCGGATTTTTGGAAAGGCAAAAATTATGTAATTCCCGCATGAACTGACGGTTTAGCATATAGGCAACATCCAATCGCAGTCCGTCAATGCCGAACTCCTCCATCCAGCCTCCGACGCAGGATAAGAGATATTCCTTCACCGCAGGATTATCTAAATTCAACTTAACCAGCTCGTAATGTCCTTCCCAGCCTTCATACCAGAAGCCGTCGTTGTAACAGCTATTCCCGTCAAAGCTCAGATAAAACCAGTCCTTATATTGAGAATCCCAACGTTTTTCCAACACATCCCGGAACGCAAAGAAATCCCGTCCGACATGATTGAATACACCGTCTAAAATCACACGGATACCGTTTTTGTGTAACTGTTCGCACACAGCCCGAAAATCGGCATTGCTTCCAAGCCGTACATCAATTTTGGAAAAATCCTTTGTATCATATCCATGTGCTGAGCTTTCAAATACCGGACAAAAATAGAGAGCATTCACACCCAGCTTTACCAGATGCGGAATCCAGTCGATTACCTTTAAAACCCTCGATTCCAGAATGCCGTCATTCTGCTCCGGCGCACCGCAAAATCCAAACGGATAAATCTGATAGATTACACTTTCTTCAAACCACATATATTTTTTTCCTTTCTGAATTGACTGTTTATTTTTTTCAATTACGATAAATTCCCTATCTCGTCCCGAAGGGACATATCGCATCCGTTAAGCAATATCGCAAATTCCGTCAGGAATTTATATCGCTGCGTTTAATCGTTGTGCAATTAAACTCATTATAGAATTGATGCACAATTTAGATGTCGCAAAATCATTTTACCAGGAGCAAAAATCTTTGCTCGCAAGGAGATTTTTGCGACGCCGTCAATTGACACAGTGCTCGAAAGAGCACGAAAGAGCGACAGCTCTTAAGAATTTTATGTAATAAAATTCTGTATGTGTCAATTATAACACAAATCTCTTCTTCTGACAACCGTTTTATTTCACCTCAAGTACGGCATTTTCATCCTGAAATTCAAAAAATTTCATTTCTCCTTTCGTTTTTCTTGACAAAGTCGTGTTTTTTTGATAAAATATTTTCATCTTTATGAAAAAATTTGAAAGGGGATGAAATTCTTGACAGATACGATGAGAATTTTCATTACAATGGCGTGCTATATGTTAGTCGTCATTGGAATTGGTCTGTATTTCGCAAAGCGGGCACAGAAGAATTCCGAAAACTATTTTTTAGGCGGTCGAGGCTTAGGTCCGTGGGTTGCCGCAATGAGTGCTGAAGCATCCGACATGAGCGGATGGCTCTTAATGGGACTTCCCGGCGTTGCATACTGGCTTGGTCTTGCCGATGCATTCTGGACAGCACTTGGCTTGGCAGTTGGTACATATGTAAACTGGTTAATTGTTGCAAAACGTCTGCGTCAGTATTCCGCTGTTTCGGGCGATGCAATCACGATTCCGGATTTCTTGAGCAATCGGTTTCATGAGAAGAAAAAGGTAATCCTTGCAATTTCTGCGCTCTTTATCCTGGTTTTCTTCTCGGTTTATGCTTCGAGCTGTTTTGTTACCTGTGGTAAACTGTTCAGCACATTATTCGGATTTGATTATCACCCGATGATGATTATCGGTGCTATATTCGTAATCCTCTATACTGCACTCGGCGGTTTCCTGGCAGAAAGCGCATCCGACTTTATGCAGGCTGTTGTTATGATTTTTGCCCTGGTTGCAGTATTGGTTTGCGGAACCATCTATGCAGGCGGTATTGATGCAGTCATTGACAATGCAAAATCCATTCCGGGTTATCTGTCATTAACCCACCTTGCAAACCCGACGGTAGATGCAAACGGTGTTCAGCAGATTGCAGAGAATGCTCCGTTATTCGGCGAAGCAAAAAGCTACGGCGGACTCTTAACCATTATCTCTACTATGTCCTGGGGCTTGGGTTACTTCGGTGTTCCGCAGGTATTGCTCCGTTTCATGGCAATCCGCAAAACCAGCGAATTGAAGTCCTCCAGAAGAATTGCTACCATCTGGGTATTTATCTCTTTGGCAGCAGCTGTATGTATCGGTCTTTTGGGACGTGCAATGTTCCCGACCGAAGCAGAGCTTTTAACCAAATCCGGTGCAGAAAATGTGTTTATTGTCATTGCACAGACACTCTTCCACCCGATTGTGGCTGGTATCATCATGGCAGGTATCCTGGCGGCTACCATCAGTTCTTCCGATTCTTATCTGCTGATTGCGACCTCTGCAGTATCTAAGAATATTTACGAAGGCATTATCAAAAAGGATGCAACTGATAAGCAGGTTATGATCGTTTCCAGAATTGTGATTGTTCTGATTTCCTTGTTCGGAATCATTCTTGCATGGGATGAAAAGAGTGTTATCTTCCAGATTGTATCCTTTGCATGGGCAGGCTTTGGTGCCACATTTGGTCCGATTATGCTCTTCTCGCTGTTCTGGAAAAAGACTACCAGAACTGCTGCTGTTGCAGGTATGCTCTCCGGTGCAGCTTGCGTATTCCTGTTCAAGCTGGTGCTTTCCAAGCTTGGCGGTATCTTCGCAATTTACGAGCTTTTCCCGGCATTTGTGATTTCCTGCATCGTAATCTATGTTGTTTCACTCTGCTCTAAGGCTCCTTCTCAGGAAATTTTAGACGAGTTTGAACTGGCAAAGAATTATAAAGACTAAGAATATTACATTCAAAAACCCCCGAAACCATGAGGTTTCGGGGGTTTTTAGTGTCTATAGAACGTCGATTAAAATCCGGTCATACTGCTTTCTTCAATTTTATTACCATCAATCAGGAAGGTCTTTACCTCAAAATCAGAAAGCTCTAACAGGAACTGATTTTCACTAACCGTCAAGGTTGCTTTTTCCATGCCGCTATCCGGATGATATACACGAACCAGAACCTTTCCGTCAGCACGCTTTTTGTATCTGGAAAGAATTACCTTTTTGTTATCCAGCATTACCGTAGTATTCTTCTTTTCACCTGCTCCCGATGGGAAGAAGGAGAGTGCATACATCGGCTGATTATAGATTTCTGCATCTGCATCCGGACAGGTGATATCTGCTGTCAGGCGATATTCAAACTCACGTTCACCTAAGTCAATCCGGTCATGGTTCCGGTCAGGAGTAGTAAATGCCCGTTCCTCAATCGGATGTGCCGAATATGCCGGTGTACGCAATAAGGTCAGATTCATTCTGCCGTCCTTTGCACTACCTGCATAAGTACCACGGTTTAATACCACCAATCCCTTGTCCCCGGCAAACATTCCGCACCATTTCTGGAAGGTGATTTCCTTTTCATCCTTTAGCATATCCTCTCTGCCAAATACACTCTGACCAAGGAATTTCGCATCTGCAAACGGTGTTTCAAAGGAAAGCTTATACAATCTGTCTGCATCATTTGAGAGCATCTTGATTTTAATATCAACATAAGCATCCAGCTTTGCAATGCTATAGGTCACAATTGCAAAGGAATTTTCATGCTTTAAGATTGCCTGAATTTTCAGGCGGACATCACCATTTTCCACTACACGCACATTTTCAAAGCTTTCCTGCGGATATCCGTTCATGCGGTTTGCTTCCTCTGCACTGACCGCAGAAAATGCGCCCACAACATCATAAAAACCATCTACCGTCATGCCCCACGGGTCAGCATTATCCTGATATGCAATAATCTTTGCACTATTCTCTTTGATATAATCAATGCCGTCTACATTGTAGCAGTCCA
>SVJN01000025.1:19705-23650 GCA_015068965.1 Oscillospiraceae bacterium | reverse complement strand
CCTCTTGTTGTTATATTATATCAAAAAAATCCAACGCAATCCGAATCGAATCATCCCAGAAATCCCAGTTATGCGTTCCCGGCTTTTCGATATACTGATAATCAAAATCCTTCGTTTCGATGACCTTACGGAAGGCAAGATTATACTGATAGAGGAAATCCTCCGTTCCGCAGGTCTGTAAAAGCTTAGGCTTGACCGGGAACGGTTGCTCCAGCAATGCAAACAAATCATTCTGACTGCCCTTTAATGCGTTCAGATCCCCGTAAATCATCGAAAATCCGTCCGATTGCTCCGGCATATTTCCAATCAGACTCACCATGTCCAAGGCACCCGAAAAGCTTGCTGCAGCGGCATACTGTCCGGGATATTTCAGCGCCAGCTTAAAGGCACCGTAACCGCCCATAGAAAGTCCTGCGATAAAGGTATCCTCCCGCTTTTTGCTGATGGGAAATACCCTTTGAATATATTCCGGCAGCTCCTTGGTCAGAAAGGTTTCATAGGCCTCGCCCCGTGCCATATCGGTGTAAAAGCTCTTTCCGGCATCCGGCATCACAATCAGATGATGCGTTCCGGCACGCACATAGCGCTCCAGACCGGTATAACGTACCCATGCAGAGCTATCATCCGAAAGCCCATGCAACAGATACAGTACCTTCCAGGGCTGTCCATCCGGATTGTCCGGAAGAATGACCAGAAACTCTGTTTCCTTTCCCAGAATTGCCGATTTATATCTCATTTCTGCAAATGCCATTTCTGATTCCTCCACCATTACTGCTTTGTTTCCCGATTCGGATAATCCAGGATTGTACATAGCTCATCCGTAAAAATTTCATATTTCTGTAAGTACCACGCCGCCTCGTCATTATGCCGGAATACACATAAAATACTCATAAACGTATCCCATCGCATCGGGAGCCTTCCGTCCTCGATTTTGCTGATGGTTTGCCGGGAAATGCCACAACGCTCGGATAGCTCCTTCTTGTTAAGCCCCGTCGCTGCCCGCATTTTTGTCAGATTGCTTGCCAACCTTTTTGCATATTCTTCTTTTAACTGTTCTTTGTCCATAATTAATCTCTCCTAACCCACAAAGCTTATCTGTGGTGTTTTTATCATATCATACCCAACGTAAAAGTGCAATGCTTTTCGGGAATTTCCTATATAATAATAAAAACTGTTTCCGCATTGGGAGTGCGGAAACAGTTCCGGTCAGAAATCGACCGGGTAAATCCTCTTACATACCGAAGATAATATATGGAGTATCTGTAGGAGCCGGTATGTATGACGGGATGGGATTTCATTCTCCGACACAGGGCATCTGTAACGGTTGTTCCTTTCTCACCTGGATGATATACTCCGTTCCCCAGTCAAACTCTTTCTTTTTCATATCTGCATCAATGCCGCTCTTTTGCATCATTTCCAATGCTCTGCGGACGGTATTGGTAAAAATCCGCACATCCTTCAAAATCGGGAGCCGCATCCGGGCAGGCTTTTTTTGCATCTGCTCCTTCTGCATATTCCGGACAAGCTCCTCGCTCTGTTGCACGTTCAACCGTTGCTGGCAGATGATTCGTACTGCGGCAAGCTGGCTTTCCTCGTCCAATAAATTTAACAATGCCCTTGCATGGCGCTCGGTTAAGGAAAAATCACGAATCATTTTCTTCACCCGGGGAGACAGGCGCAACAGCCGCATTTTGTTTGCAACGGTGGACTGACTTTTCCCTAACTTCTTTGCCAAATCCTCCTGCGTCATTCCCTGCTCCCGAATCAGCTTCTGGTACCCTTCTGCAATTTCAAAGAAGCATAAATCCTCCCGTTGCAGATTTTCCAAAAGCGCCAAGAGTGCTGATTTATGCGCATCTGCATTCATCACGATTGCCGGAATCCGGCTAAGCCCGGCGTTTTGTGCCGCACGGAATCTGCGTTCTCCTGCAATAATCTCATAGCCATCCTCCACCCGTCTGACCGAAATCGGTTGCAGTACCCCAAACTCCTCAATGGATGCAGTCAGTTCTCCCAGACTGATATGGTCAAAGTATTTTCTGGGTTGATAGGGGTTCGGGCGGATACTGTCCATCGGCAGATGGACAACCTTCATTTTCTCTTGCGGTTCATTTTTTCTGAATAATTCTATCATAGCTTCATCTCCCTGCTTTTCTTTTGTTGACACCCATTTGTATTTAAGAAGCAGACGGCGGTAACGGTTGGGGTTTAGATGTATTCTCAGGCGGATGCCTGATTCCGCTACCGCCTTGCCTCGGTGGTGGAAGGTGTAAGACAGATTGCGTCTCCTGCATCTGCTGTCAGGCTTGGGAGCTGTCCCGACCGATACAGAAAAATCCGTTTTCTCTGCCTTACAAATCCAATTATAACACATTTTCTCAAAATTGGAAGAAGAATCGTATGACAGAAAAACCCGCTTTTTTTACAAAAAAGCAGGTTTTTTCAAATTATAACAACTGTCGATAGGCGTTTTTGTCGGAATTCCGGCTTTTCTGGGGTATTGCCGGGGAGTTTGTCTTACTTTTTTAATCACAATAATCTTGTGTGACAAATCAGAAAACGGAATCTCGCAGGTGACAATCTCCTCCACCTCACCGCCGAGGATATGGATGGCACGCTTTGCCTCCTGCAGTTCCTCTTCGGCAAGCGGACCTTTTAGGGCAAGGAAGTAGCCTCCGATTTTTAAAAACGGAATACATAATTCGCTCAATACTCGCAGATTCGCAACCGCACGGGAAACCACCGTATCAAACTGTCCTTTTTCCTTTTGCCCGGCATCCTCTGCCCTGGCATGAACAAAACGGATTCCATCCCGAATATCGAGAGTATCTGCCACCGTCTGCAGGAAATTGATACGTTTATTCAAGGAATCCAGAAGTGTCAGCTCGATTTCCGGCTTTGCTATTTTTAGTACCATTCCCGGGAACCCCGCCCCGGTGCCGACATCAATCACCCTGCCCTGCACCTTTTCGGTCAGTAATGTGGTTAAGCTGTCCAAAAAATGCTTGATTGCAACCTCCTGCTCCTCGGTGATTGCCGTCAGATTCATTTTTTCGTTCCATTCCAGTAAAAGCCGTTTGTATTCCTCCATCTGCCCGATTTGCAAATCGCTCAGGGAAAGTCCCAGCTTTTTTGTTCCTTCTGTTAAAATATTTTTCACTTTTTTCACTCCCATCCCGGAATTTTACTTTCCTATTAATTTCAAAAATCTCTTCTCATTCATCTGTTCATTTGTAATATAATCTCCATCAAGAAACAGGGCATAGGTTGTTATCGGTGTTGGTGCATTTTGTGCATCCTCTTTGCTTTGCAGGTATATTGCCTTGAATTTTATGGAATTTTCTTTTGCGATATCCGTTATAATCGGAACATATTTCGCATTAAACGGACATTGATTCGTATAATATAAAACGTATCCCATTTCGTCAACATGAGGGTGCTTTGCACATTCTTTGAATTTGGGTAATGTGGTTTTTTCTACAAACGGCAAACACCATAATTGAATCCCGTTATCCGCCTCATCGCAAACAGAAAAACCTTTATATTTCAAATATTTAGGGTCTGCTAAAAACGTCCTTTTCTTCGCTGATGACAATATACACAGTCCCTTTTTGCCTTTTGCTTTGCTATCTTCAATACAGGCATTTAATAAATCTGTTGAATATCCGTTCCCCTTAAAAGAACCTGCCACCCATAAGCAATCTATATACATATATCCGTCTGCAACAATAGGATTCCATGCATTTTCAGCAGGGATATACTCAATAAAGCACTTTCCTCGCTCCATACTTTTCAAGAAAACCAATCCGTCATCAAATCGTTCTTTCAGCCAAGCCTTCTTTGACAAAACCTGAATATCGTTATTGTTTGAAATTGCACAGCATATATGTTCATTCTCTATATTTTCGCTTGTAACCTTGATGTATTCCATGATAAAACCTCCAT
>SVJN01000025.1:0-19605 GCA_015068965.1 Oscillospiraceae bacterium | reverse complement strand
TTAAAATCTATTCCTGCTTTTCTTGCTTGACTACACAGGTCTTTTGTTTGCAATTTGTATTCTTTACCATCCTTAATAAAGTGAGTTCCGCATTGTCTGAATACAAACGAAACATCTTTTCGGATACATTGCTCACGAATATCTAATGCCCATGCATAATCAAAAGGTCTTGCAAATTTATCTGACTCTCCGCCGACAACAACAAGCTCAACATCATCCAGATATGGTTCAATATATATTTTTTCAAGCAAAGGTTGCGCAGTAATACATTTGTGCTTTATCGGAAGTGATTCAAATAACGACAATCTTTTCTCTGCATTTTTCTGATTCTCTATGGTACAGCAAACAACCACATTCTCATATCCATCGCCCCAATCGTCAGGAACGCAATCTAAAAACCTTTCTATTCGTTTCGTGAGAAATAGAAATGTACAATCTTGTCGCTTTTTTATCATATCCCAGCACTCTTTGCGCCATGCGTCTGCTTCTTCTATCAGAAAATCTGTTGAAAAGCAAAGATAAACTATCCCTGCTTTCATTTTGTAGTTTCCGTTTTTTAACCGCTCAACCGGTTTGTAAAAATCTTTTGTTTTTATAATGTCGTTTGTATGAATACCACGTTTTGCATCGCCTTTGTGTATGTAGCAATGCTGACACCCTTCACTGCATTTTTTACACCCTCGCCATGGATTCCACATAGCCATAATAAATAATTCTCCAACTTCTTATTTATCTTTTCTACAAAATTCGACAATCTTTATATTAGGGACAAAAATTTTTAACCGATGCAGGAAGAAATCCGCATCGGTTTTGTTAAAATAAATCACTATGAGTTCCCGTTCTTGACAAATATAACACAAGGTCATTTTCAATCACTTGATAAATTAGTAGCCAGTCCGGAGTAACATGACACTCTCTTAACCCTTTAAAATCCCCTGACAATTCGTGATCTTTATATTTCGGTTCCAATACGACACCATCTGCAAGTTTATTAACAACTTCTTCAAGTAGTTCAATCCTATAGCCTCTTCTCAATGCTAATTTTAAGTCTTTTTTGAATCTATTAGACGAAACAATGTTAAGCATCTGTTCTTACCTCATCCAAAAGTTCAGAAAAAGAAGAATACCTTTTATATTTACCTGGATTTTTCTTAAATTCTTCAAATTCATTAATCGCTGCCATTGTATCGCTGTTAGGCGCTTCTCTTGAAATATTAAATGGAATTGCATTTTCTCTCACAGACTGCCTTAAAAATATATTGATTGCAGTAGAGAGATCCAAACCAAAATCAGCAAATAATTCCTGAGCCTTAATTTTGATATCTGCATCAATAGAAATATTAGTTGATGTTTTTGCCATATAAAACACTTCCTTTCACTACTATTATATTATAAGAAAACGGAATTGTCAATATATTATGTGCAAATTATAGATATAACATGCACACCTAATCATTGTCATCATTCATCAATTTTCGTCAATCTTTAAAATTAAAACCAAAATACACCTAAATTTTAAACCAAAGTTCAAAGCCAAATTATCTCATTTCATTCGATCGCCAAACAGATTGCATCCATTCCGAATCTATTCTACCACAAAAAAGAAAACTTCGCAATACTACTTGAAAAAAACCTCAAATTGTATTACAATAATAGTAATTCCAAAAAACAGGAGACAGATATGTACGGTTATCAGATTTTTCATGAAGCGCTGATGAAAACGCTCATTCAGAATGTGCGTACCAAGCAGAATGCGCACGCATATATTTTCGAGGGGGAACCGGGGGTTGGGAAGCTTCCTGCCGTCCGGCTATTTGCCGCGTCCCTCGTTTGTGAAAACACCAACGCCGCACCCTGCGGCAGTTGTCCTGCCTGCATCGGGGCAAAGGCAGAAACCAATCCCGACATCCGCTACATCGACACCGGCGACAAAAAAAGCATCGGTGTCAATCAGATTCGGGAAATTATCACCGATGCCTATGTCCGTCCGTTTGAATCAAGAAAAAAGGTTTATGTGATTTCCGAGGGCGATGCTTTGACCGAGGAGGCACAAAATGCCTTTTTAAAGGTACTGGAAGAGCCGCCGCAATACACAGTGTTTGTTATTCTGGTTTCCAAAGCCTCCATGCTTTTGCAGACCATTCATTCCCGCTGTGCCGTCATCCGGTTTCCGCCGCTTGACCGGCAAACGATGCTCTCCTACATCGAAGAAACCTATCCGGATGCCAACCGGGAATTTTTACTCCGGTATGCAGGCGGAATCCCCGGCAATGTTGACAACATTATGGGGCAGGAGGATTTCTGGGTTCTGCGTAGTGAGGCGTGCAAAAAGCTGACCGCTCTGCTTTCTGCACACACGATTTCTGCTTATGCGGTTGCCGCCTTTTTAGAAGAAAACAAGGAGCAGGCAGACTTGATTTTAGATTTCTGGCAAAGTCAGATGCGTGATATCCTTTTTATCCAGAGCGGTGCAAGGGATTTAGTCATCAACATTGATTTAGCCGAGGATTTAAAGCTGATTGCCGGCAGGCTTTCCGATGCGGATGCCATCGCCGTTACCGAACAGCTTCTGACGGTGCGGAATATGCTCCGGCAGTATGTGAACCTGCACGCCGCGGCAATGTACCTTGCTTTGTCTGTAAAAGAACAAATTCATTCGCACTGAGAAAGGAAACAACATGGGAAAATTTGACGGAATTTTATTATGTACCGATTTGGACGATACACTCTTAACGACTGACAAACAAATTTCAAACGAAAATTTACAAGCAATCCAATATTTCATGAATGAGGGCGGATATTTCACCTTTGCCACCGGCAGAGCGCCATCCGGTGTGAAGGTGGTTGCAGATGCACTGCAGCCGAATGCCCCGATGATTTGCTATAACGGAAGCGGAATTTATTCGCTGGATGAAAAACGCCTGCTCTGGAATGTTGCATTGGACAAGCAGGCAATCAAGGTGCTGGAATATGTCGACCAAAACCTCCCGGAATATGGGATTGAGGTCTTTACCGAGCATGATATTTATTTCTGTAAGGAGCATCCGGCGGCAGATATCCACCGAAAAATTGAAAAGCTTTCCTCCAATCAGCTTGACTATCATCTGGTGCGGACGGATTGGCTAAAGGCAATCATTCTTTCCCACCCGGAGGATATGGAACGTCTGTGGACGGCAATGCGCCGCACGCCCTTTTTTGAGCGATACCATTTTACCCAGAGCAGTGAGCACTATTTTGAAATACTCCCGAAGGATGTTTCCAAGGGTTCGGCATTGCTAAAGCTTTCTGAGCTTTTGGGAATCCACCCCTCCCGCACCATCGCAATGGGCGACAATCAAAACGATATTGAGCTACTCCGTTCCGCCGGTTGCGGTATCGCCGTTGCAAATGCCGTGGAGGAATTACGAAATGTTGCCGACCGGATTACCGTCGATAACAATTCCAATGCCGTCTCTGCCGTGATTCACTCGCTGGATTTGGGAATGCTTCGGTTTTGAATCTTTGAGCTTTAAAAGAGGCGGTTGCATAAAACATTTTTGTGTATTTTTGATTCAAAATTGTAGGGGCGGATGCCTACATCCGCCCGAATTGCGGGGCGATGTGGGCATCGCCCCCTACAACAAAGCGGCTTCGCCGCAACCGCTCCATAAAATCATCGTGTACTTTGAAGTGATACAGAGCGGTAAGAAGAAGCGGAACGGTTACTGACGCACAGAAATCTTTGATTTCGTTTTGCGTCGTATGCAACAGCAACCCGACGAGTCACTCTCGCAAAGTCGAGACGACGAGTCGTTGGTTGCCACTGCTTTAGTTACGCCCATGTGCGTTTCCGCTCTTGGCGGAAAATTTCGCACGGGCATTAAATTCTTTTTACTTTATAGGAACGAAGTTTCCTATAAAGTAAGAAAATGAATTTTATACGCAATATGTGTTTAACGCAACAGCCTCTTTTGTTCTGCTCTTCCGAATGTTATTTTTGCTTCTTCATACATTTCTTTTTCTTCCTTGGCAAGCGACCACAGATAGCGCCATTTTGCATCGGTGGCTCTTAGGCTGAACATCAGATGCTCTAAAATCAATGCATCATTGGTAAACTCCAGTTGATTTTCCAGCCGTTCCCGTTCCTTTTTGGTCTCATCCATCTCCTGCAAAAGCAATCGCAGGGGGTGTTTTTTGTGCCGAAATCTCATGATAGCAAAACTCCCTTCTGTTCGGATATGCTTATCCTATGGAGTTTTTACAATTTTATGCAATTTTTTCTTCCCTTTTGAATACTGTAATAACAGACAGTATTTTTTGAAAGGAAGCGGTTTTTTTGAATCAGGATCCCAAGCAGAAATTAAACGAAATTCTCCGTGGAATGAATGCAAGCACACTTGCAAAAAGCAAGCAGGACATTGATGCCTTCCTGCACACCCCGGAGGGACAAAAGCTTGCCGCCGCACTCCAGGGTGCAGACCGCTCAAAGCTGATGCGTGCATTTTTGGCGATGGATACAGAGGAAATCAGAAAAAAATTAGCCTCGGTGGATACCGGTGCGCTTTCGGTAGAAGAAATTTTAAAGAATCTGAGGTGACGACATGGCAAATGATATGATGAGTACCTTAAAAGGGCTTTTAGGAGAAAACGCAGACGAGAAAATCCAATCGGTTTTACAAGGTCTGCAAGGCTCTGCCCCCCGGGAAACCGCTGAGGCAGACACGCCCAACCTACCGATGGCATCCGCACCCTCACCGGAGGGGTTGGACTTTCTTATGCAGATGAAGGGGCTGGTGGAGCAGATGGGAAATGCCAACGATTCCCGGTCGAATCTGTTGTTGTCTCTGCGTCCGTATATGCGTACCGGACGACAGAAGGGCATCGACAACGCAGTCCGGCTTCTGAATATGGCAAGAATCTCGGGACTGTTCCGGAATCTATAGCATCGGAGGGTTTGGATGATGTACCGAAAATTTTATAGCTATAACGATATGCCAAGCATCCCCCGAAAAACGTCGGATGTGCCTCCCCCGACCGTTCCGCAAAAGCAGGAAAAAAAAGAGGTCGCAAAAGCAGGTAGCTTTCTTGACCAATTGGAGTCGGATGATATTATTCTGGGGGTTGTGATTCTCCTTCTGCTGATGAATGATTGTGAGGATAAATTGTTGCTCTTAGCCATTGCGTTTGTGTTTTTCAGCGGTTTTTTTGAAGAGAATAAATAGGTAAAACAATTCATATCGTGTATAAAAATTCATTTTCTTGTAGGGGGCGATGCCCACATCGCCCCGCAATCCGGACGGATGATATCCGCCCCTACGCTTAAGGGGAGGTTTAAAAATCGTGCAGAACGAATGAAACGAAGTATGGTGCGTTTTACGTCGCACCATACCTTGCCCGAAGGCGTACACGGGTACGTCGAGTGGTTCGTTGAATTCGTAGTTTGACGGCATGAAAAGCCGTCAAACGGTCGGTGCATTTTTTAACCTCCCCACCCCAACCACTTATAAATCTCATACGCATTCGGATGCACCGTTTTGCCCCTTTCCCGGTTAAAGGAAATCGTTGCTGCCGCACATTCATAAACCGCCCGGTCCAGGTCGGAAAACGCAAACGCACGCAACACCTCCACCTCCGGGTAGCTACGGTTGGGTTCAATCATATCGGCTACAAAGATAATTTTAGAAAGCGCTCCCATACCGACCTTTCCAAGGGTATGCCAGCGGATTGCCTCTAACATCTCCTCGTCGGTGATGCCGAATCGGATTTTTGCAACCTCTGCCCCGACCTTCGGATGAATCAGACCGGGAGTTTTTTGTTCTATTTCGTCCAGTTCGATTTCAAAATCTTCACAAAGCTGATACAAAAGCTCTGTTTCCATATTCTTTGCACAATCGTGCAATAATCCCGTCAGATAGGCACGTTCCGGGTTTTCCCCGAACAACTCTGCCATTTTTTTTGCAGTCTCTGCCACGCCTAAGCTGTGCAGATACCGTCCCGGACTGAGCATTCTCTCCAGCTCCTGTTCCGGCTCTGTTACCACCGGAAGGTAGAGTCCGCACCGTCTGATATAGGAGACGACCGGCTCCGGCACAAATGCAGAAATATCCTGCCCCGAAGAAACCATCCTCCGCAAATCGGTAGAGGATATGTGGGTTTCGGGCGCATGGAGCAGTTTGATTTGTGCGTGATACTCTGTACAAACCGCATCAATTTGCTCTTGCTCCGGATATCCCTCTCTCGGATAGACCAGCAGGACGCATTGCTCCAAAATCCGTTCCGGCTGATACCAGGAAAAGAAGTCCCGGAAGGAGTCCCCGCCGATGATAAAGTAAATGGCATCCTCCGGATACTGCTTCTGCAGTCGTTCCAGAGTGTTTGCCGTGTAGGACGGCTCCGACCTTACCACCTCAATATCGCAAGGAATAAAATCCGGCTCATTTTGTAATGCAAGCTTTACCATATGATGCCGGATTTTCGCATCGGTGTCGGTTGTTTTATGCGGCGGATTGCCCCCCGTCATAAACAACACCTGATCCAGCGAAAACTGCTCCATTGCAAGATGAGCCATTTTTAAATGTGCCAGATGAATCGGATTGAAGGTTCCGCCCATTAAGCCAAGCTTTGCCAATCTGAATCACTCCTATTTCTTTGGCAGTTCAATCTTTCTTTTTTTAACGTCTCTTGCCTGCTTATAAAGAACAAATTTAGAGCCGATTGCCTGCACCGGCTCTGCTCCGATTTTTTCTGCAATTTCATTGCAGGCGGTTTTGGTATCTAAGAGTGCGGTTTCTAAAATATGCACCTTAATCAGCTCTCTTGCCTCCAGCGCAATCAAAAGCTGATGGCAGATTTCCTCGGTAATACCGCCCTTTCCAATCTGGAAAATCGGGTCTAAGCCGTTTGCTTCTTTTCTTAAAAATGCTCTTTGTTTACTGGTAATCATTCTTATTTCCTCATTTCGTAAAAATATCTATCCACTCTGCTCGTAGCTTTGAGTAGAGAATTTTTTGTCCGTGATATAATCCGTAATAGCCTGAAAGGGTGTAGCTCAGGGCACAGGCGATAGCAAAATGCAGCATTCCCTGACCGCCAAACAGCTCCATTGCTAAAAACAGAGAGGTGACCGGACAATTTACAACACCGCAGAACATTGCCACAATGCCGATTGCCGCACAGAAGCCTGCATCCATGCCCAGCAATTGCCCCATAACACAGCCGAAGGTTGCACCGATAAAAAAGGTCGGCACAATTTCACCGCCGCGAAAGCCTGCTCCGATGGTAATCATCGTGAACAAAATCTTCCACAAAAACGCCGTCGGACTTGCCTCGCCGCCAATTGCCCTTGCCACAACATCCATACCGGCTCCGTTATAGTCATGCGTTCCGACCAGCAAGGTCAGTAAAATCACCGCCACACCGCCGGTAAAAATCCGCAGATAGGGATTCGGAAGCGCTCTTTTCATCACCTTATGACCAAAATGCATTGCCATACAAAAGCCGATGCTCACAATCGCACAAGCCGCAACCAGCACCGCAAGCCGTACCACCGCACCGAGTTCAAAGCCGGGAATTGCCGACAATGAAAAGAAAACCGGTTCTGCCCCAAAAAACAGAGAAATCCGATATGCAATTGCCGATGCACACAAACAGGGCAATAATGCCGCATACTGAACACTCCCAACGCTGACAACCTCCAACGCAAACAACGTTGCAGTAATCGGAGTTCCGAACAATGCCGAAAATACCGCCGACATCCCGCACATCACCAAAATCGGATGCTCGTCCTCCCGGAGACGGACTGTTTTTCCGACTCCTTCTGCAATACTGCCGCCCAACTGCAACGCCGCACCCTCTCTGCCGGCAGAGCCGCCACACAGATGCGTCAGCACCGTTGCAATAAAAATAGCAGGCATCAGCCGAACCGGAACCTTGTTGGGGGTTCTGGCAGAATCTAAAATCCCGTCCGTCCCCTTATGCTCCTGCAGCTGCAGAATATGATAGATGCCTGCAATTGCAAGACCTGCAATGGGCAGACAGTAAATCAGCCAAGGCTTCTCCACCCGGAATCCGGTTACCACCTCAATGCAGTGATGAAATAAATACCCGATGATGCCGCCCAGTCCACCGATAACCGTCGCAATAATGCCCCATTTCAGTATCGAAAGCAGATATTTTTCTGCCAACAGTACCGAATCCTTGATTTTTTCCAAATAAACACCTTCTTAACTGAACAAAGCGGCTTCGCCGCAACCGCTCCGTAAAATCCCCGTGTACTTTGAACTGATACAGAGCGGTAAGAAGAAGCATAACGCTTTGTTACGCCCATGTGCGTTTCCGCTACTAGCGGAAAATCTCGCACGGGCATTAAATTCTTTTTACTTTATAGGAACGAAGTTTCCTATAAAGTGAAAAAGACTGTTACGCAAAAACATTTTTATGTATGCTTTATCTGTCATTACAGGGACGATTTTGACATCGCCCCTACAAAGAACATAAAACCTTATACACAATATGCGTTTTACGCAACAGTCTTTTATTATTCTACTGTAACTGATTTTGCCAGATTTCTCGGCTTGTCAATATCACAGCCCTTTAAGCTTGCAACATAATATCCGAACAGCTGTAACGGAATGACCGCCAGAGACGGCAGCAGTACCGGATGAGTTGCCGGCACCTTTACCACATGGTCGCACACATCCTCGGTATGCTCATGCTCGGTGGTGGTGATACCCAAAACAACCGCACCTCTTGCCTTGACTTCCTTTACATTGCTGATGGTTTTCTCATAAAGCTCGGTTCCGGTTGCCAAAGACACAACCAGAGTTCCCTCCTCAATCAGAGAAATTGTTCCATGCTTCAATTCACCTGCGGCGTACGCCTCTGAGTGAATGTAGGAAATCTCCTTCAATTTCAGGGAGCCTTCCAACGCTACCGCATAGTCTAAGTTTCTTCCGATAAAGAAAATGCTCTTGGAGTTATAAAACTGTGATGCAAAATACTGGACATCCTCTTTCTGGGAAAGAATCTCGGAAACCTTATCCGGCAGACTTTCAATTTCACTCAATATCTTATTGTACTCCGTTTTTTCGATTCTGTCAAGTTTGTCGGCAAAATATAATGCAATCAGATAAATAACCGCCATTTGTGTGCTGTATGCTTTGGTGGTTGCGACGGCAATTTCCGGTCCTGCCCAGGTGTAGATAACATCATCCGAGGCATTGGCAATCGCACTTCCTACCACATTGACAATGGATAAAATCCGGGAGCCACGTTGCTTTGCTTCCTTCAAAGCCGCCAGAGTGTCAGCTGTTTCTCCCGACTGACTGATGACAATGGTTAAGGTATCTGCATCAATAATCGGGTCATGATACCGGAATTCCGATGCAACCTCCACCTCGACCGGAATCCGGCAGAGCTTTTCAATCACATACTTTCCGACCACGCCCACGTGATACGCACTTCCGCAGGCAACAATATGAATCTTTTTGAGCTTTTTCAAATCGTCATCCGACATAGAGAACTGGTCTAATACCACCTTACCGTCCTTGATTCTCGGACTGATGGTGTCCCGTAACGCCTTGGGCTGTTCCTCAATTTCCTTCATCATGAAATGCTCATAGCCGCCCTTTTCTGCCGCAGATACATCCCAATTAACGGTGAAAACATCCTTTTTGATTTCTTCCTTGTCGATATTATAAACCTTTACACAATCCTTGGAAAGCACAACAATTTCATCATCCTCCAGATAGTGAATGGTTCTGGTGTGCTTCAGAATTGCGGTGACGTCAGATGCAATGAAATTCTCACCCTCTCCAAGACCGACAATCATCGGGCTGGATTTACGCACGGCAATAAATTCCTCCGGATTATCTGCACAAAGAACACCCAACGCATAAGAGCCTTCAATCCGGTGGATGACCTTAATCATGGTTTCAATCATGTCGCCGTTATAGTAGTATTCAAACAGATGTGCAATAACCTCGGTATCGGTTTCGGATACAAACTCCACACCCTTTGCCTGTAGCTTCTTTTTCAGGCTGATATAATTTTCGATGATGCCGTTATGCACCACCGCAAATCTGCCCGAGGAGGAAATATGCGGATGCGAGTTGACATCCGACGGCTTTCCGTGCGTTGCCCACCGGGTATGCCCGATGCCCATTACGCCCGGAACCGCTTTTCCGTCCTCTGTTTTTTCCGAGAGAACACTCAGCCGGCCTCTTGCCTTGGAAACCGTAATCCCGTCCGTACCAAACACCGCAATGCCGGCAGAGTCATAGCCTCTGTACTCTAACTTGGATAACCCCTCCAACAAAATCGGTGCCGCTTGCTTCTCTCCAACATAACCTACAATTCCACACATATGCTTTCATAACCTTTCTGATAAAATGATTGTCTTTTTTGCAAAAATATTGTGCTTTTTTTCTTTCCAAAATAAAACATATGTATATTGTATACTATTTTTGTGCCTTTTTCAATAGCTTTTTGAAAATTTTTAAAAGTTTTTCCAAAAATAACTCCTTTTATGCTATTCCAACAAGCAAAATCGTATTCATTAAATTTTATCTATTCGGTTCTTCCTCATATATTCGTAAAAATGATACGGATTGGATTACCCGCACATTCTGAAGATATATTATTTCCGATTCTATACGTAGGTGAAATGGGCATTAATACAACGAGATAGTCCATGGCTTGTCCCGTCTTTTTCCGCTCACCGTAACCTTATCGAAAACTTCCATAACAGAACAAAGCGGCTTCGCCGCAACCGCTCTATAAAATCATTTTGTACTTTAAAGTGACACAGAGCGGTAAGAAGAAGCATAACGCTTTGTTTCGCCCATGTGCGTTTCCACCATGGGTGGAAAATTTCGCACGGGCATTCAATTCTTTTTTACTTGATAGGAACGAAGTTTCCTATCAAGTAAAAACCCCCGAAACAACTCATAAAAGTCGTTTCGGGGGGTGAAACCAAAAGAAAAAGGTTATTTTTTATTACTTCTTCTGACTCTTAGCAGCGATTTCAGCTTCCTTCCAAGCTGCCCACCACGGGCTTGCAACGAAGATAGAGCTATAAGCACCTGCCAATACGCCGACAATCAGCGGGAATGCAAATTCCTTAATGGATGCAACACCGATGATATAAAGCAGAACGATAGTAATCAAGGTTGTAATGGTTGTATTGATGGTACGTCCCATACTTTCGTTGATACTTTTGTTCACGATTTCAGAAACGCTTACGCCTTTCTTTGCGTTAAAGCCTCTCATATTTTCACGGATTCTGTCAAATACCACGATGGTGTTATTGATAGAATAACCGACAACGGTCAGCATAGCCGCAATAAAGGTGGTGTTTAAAGGTGTCTGTGTGATTGCATAAACTGCCATCATCACCAGAATATTGATTGCCAGTGCTGCGATTGCAGTCACTGCAGAACGCCACTCAAAACGGATTGCGATGTATGCTAAGATACAGAGCAATGCAATCAAGGTGTAGAGGAAAGCTTTTTGCTGAACTGCCAGACCAAAGCTTGCAGATGCGCTATTGACAGACATCGGCTCTTCAGCAGTCAAAGCATACTTTTCCTTTAAAGCCGCATAGATTTCTACCTTTTTCTCTTCCTCAATCGGCTGAGTCTTGATAGAAGCCTGTGTGCCATCGCCTACCTTTTGCACGATAATCGGGTTAATACCGGTCTTTTCCTCCAGGTAGGTCTTTACCTCCTGGTTATCGAAAGCACCCTGCATATCTACCTGCATTTTGATACCGCCCATAAATTCAACGTCAAAGTTAAAGCCGCCGTTTACAAAATACATAATCACGCCTGCTAAAACAATGATGATGGGGATAAGAAGATATTTTACTTTATTATTGGTAACATTCAAAGTCTTCATGTTCATTCAACCTCCCATCACGCACAGAACAGCTTGCGGTTCTTGATATTCAATTTCACAAACTGCTTCAATAAGAATTTTGTAATTACGATTGCGGTGAACATACTGACTACAACACCCCAGCCTAAGGTTACTGCGAAACCACGGATGGTTCCGATGCCTGAGAGGTAGAGAACCACGCAGGTGATGATGGTGGTTACGTTGGAGTCTAAGATTGCACCAAATGCCTTGGAGAAGCCTGCTTCAACCGATGCCTTGATGGTCTTGCCGAGCTTCATTTCTTCCTTGAGACGTTCAAAGATGATGACGTTTGCATCCACCGCCATACCGATAGACAGGATGATACCTGCGATACCGGACAAGCTCAAGTTGACTCTTAAAATACCCATAAACAGAGCAATCAGACCAACATAGAACAAGAGTGCAAGGTCTGCAATCAAGCCCGGGATGCGGTACATGATAATCATAAACAGCATTACAACCAAGATACCGATACCTGCAGCCAATAAGCTGGTCGGCAGAGCGGATTCACCCAGCTCAGCACCGATGGTGTTCTGTGTGATAACAGAAAGCGCAAACGGTAATGCACCGGATTTAATCTGGTTTGCTAAGGTCTGTGTATCTGCGGCAGTTTCAAAGCTACCGGAAATGATACAGGTTTCGGAATTGATTTCTTCTTCAACTCTCGGTTGGGACAGGATTGCATCATCCATCTTAATTGCAATAAAGTTCTTTCCTTCGCCCTTGAGCGCTACAGCCGCTCTGGTTGCATCCGCAAACTTCTGGATTGCTTCGCTGGTCAGAGTCAGTTGTACATAGTGCTCAGAAACACCTGCAGTTCCTACCGGACCGTACATTGCTTCTGCATTCTTGATGTCGGTTGCACCGTCTAAAACAACGTTACCGTCTGCATCCACAAAGGAAAGCTGTGCGGTAGAACCAAGCAGGCCTGCTGCTTCGTCTGTTTCAAATACAGACGGGATTTCAACGGTAATCTGACCGGTTTCATCCTTACTGATTCTTGCTTCTGTGTAACCTGCGTTGTTCAGACGAGCGGTGAAAATAGATTCCACAATATTCATCTGATCTTCGGTCGGATTTTCATAATCCGCCTGGAAAGTAATAACCGAGCCGCCTGCTAAGTCAATACCCTTCCGGATTCCCTTTTCCTCGTCAAACATGCCGCCATAAGTAAAGCCTGCAATATTGTAACCGAAAAATGCCACATAGTTAATCAATACTGCCAACAACAGCATGAAGACAAGAACGATAATACTCTTTTTCTTCATGTCTTAACATTCCTTTCTAAAATTTAATAGAGCATACTCAATTATTATATAGCGAAAATTCGATTTCGTCAAGATATTTTGTGGAATTTACTATTTTTTTATCAAGATTTTCCGGAAAAAGTTACCTTTTTTTCAAAAAAACGAGTTTTTTTTGACTTTTATATTGCCGTTTTCCGGGAAATAATATAAAATAGAAGTATGAGACTACAAATCGGAAAGGAATTGTTATGGAACGCAGTGAACGGGTACTTGCCTATATTTCCTCCAAGGAATATGTTCCGCTGAAATTAGAGGAGCTGATGCTTGTGTTAGGTGTCCCTGCCGAGGACAAGCAGGTATTGGAGGATATTTTATCGGAATGGATATTAAAAGGAAAAATTTATAAAACGAAAAAGGGACGTTACGAAACCCTGCAAAGCACCGGCATGGTGTCCGGCACACTCCATTGCAGTATGCACGGCTATTTTGCCTTTTTGATTCCGGAGGAGGAATCGGAGGAAAAAATCTATATCGACGGTGCAAACTTAGCAAATGCATTAGATAAGGACAAGGTTTTGGTCTCGGTTGACCGTCCGGATTCTGCCCACTCCTCCCGGGAAGGACACGTTGTCCGGGTACTGGAGCGGGGAAACACCGTAATTTCGGGCGTGATTAAAAAAATGAAGAACGGCTACTATCAGCTTCGTCCCGACTCCCAGAAAATTTATGCAAATCCGTTGATTGCCGAGCAGGATTTGTTGGGTGCACAAATCGGGGACCGTGTTCTTGCATCGCTTACCAAATATGAAAATGACAAGGTTTATGCCACCGTCACCAAGGTATTGGGAGATGCGCTTACCTTGAAAAGTAACATTGACGCAATCGTTTTTTCTGCCGGAATCCGGGAGGAGTTTGACGATAAAACCATAGAAGAAGCAGAAGCCACTCCCGATTCGGTTTTGGATGCGGAGCTTTCGGGACGTGCAGATTTTCGCAACGACTTGATTATCACCATTGACGGTGAGGATGCACGGGATTTTGACGATGCCGTTTCGGTCACCGTACTGGAAAACGGAAACTACCTGCTCGGGGTTCATATTGCCGATGTCACGCACTATGTCACGCCCGGCTCTTCCTTAGACCGGGAGGCGTTTGAACGTGGAACGAGTGTTTATCTTGCCGACCGGGTGATTCCGATGCTTCCTAAAAAGCTTTCTAACGGCATTTGCAGTCTGAATCCGCATTGCGACCGGCTGACGCTTTCGGTGCATATGGAAATCAACAAAAACGGGGATGTACTTTCGCACCGTCTGGAAAAGGGTGTCATTCACTCTTGCGAGCGGATGACCTACAAAAATGTTGCCCTCTTATTGGAGGGGACGGACGAGACATTGCAAAAGACTTATGCGCATCTGCTCCCGATGCTTTCACAGATGCAGGAATTAGCCGCCTGCTTAAACCGCAAGCGGATGCAACGGGGAAGCATCAACTTTGATTTTCCAGAATCGAAAATCATTGTAAATGAATATGGCGAGCCGGTTAATATCCTGCCCGAGCAACGGGAAATTTCCCATAAAATCATCGAAGAATTTATGCTGATTGCCAACGAAACCGTTGCAGAGTATGCCTTCTGGTCCGAGCTGCCCTTTGTCTATCGGGTACATGAGCCGCCTGCATTAGAAAAGATGCAGGATTTTCAGCGGTTTATTGCAAATTTCGGATTGAGCATCAAGGGAAAAATCGACATGGATTCTCCGGTACATCCCAAGGCATTACAGCAGGTGCTGGACAGCATTGCCGGCAGGGATGAGGAGCATATGATTTCTTCCTATATGCTTCGTTCCTTAATGAAAGCAGAATACCGCCCGGAAAACCTCGGACATTTCGGTTTGTCCGCAAAATATTACTGCCACTTCACCTCCCCGATTCGCCGTTATCCCGACCTTGCAATTCATCGGGTGTTAAAGGACTTTTTAGACAAAAAGCCAACCGACGGCTATCGGAAATTCTGCGACCACGCCGCCGCACATTCCTCCGAAACCGAACGCACGGCAGAGCTTTGCGAACGGGATGTGGACGATTTAATGAAGGCATATTATATGTCGCAGTATATCGGCTATGTGTTTGACGCAAAGGTTTCCGGAGTGACAAGCTTCGGAATGTTTGCAGAGCTGGAAAATTCGGTGGAGGGCTTTATCCGCTTAGACTATTTAAAGGATGATTATTATCTTTATGACGAAAACCGGAAAATGCTGACCGGAGAACGCACCGGACGCACCTACAAAATCGGGGATGCGATTGAGGTTGCAATTGTACAATGCGACCTTTTGAGCCGTCAGATTGATATGATTCCGGCAGAAGGTATCACCCTTTCCGATATCGAAGAAATCCGTCAGCGAAGCTTTCGCAAAAAGAAGGAAAAGGAACGAAAAATCAAGAAAAATGTAAAAGCTCCGCACCGATATCACAAAAAATCCCGTAAACACAAATGAGAAAGGAACAACTATGCAAAAGGAATTTAAAATTATCATTCCCACCCTGTTCGGGTTGGAGGCGTGCGTTGCACGGGAATTAAAATGGCTCGGCTACCCCGACACCGCCGTGGAGGACGGCAGAGTGAGCTTCTGGGGCGATGCCGAAGCCGTTTGCCGGGCAAATCTCTGGATTCGTACCGGGGAACGGGTTCTGATTCAGGTGGGAGAATTTCATGCCACCAGCTTTGAGGAGTTGTTTGAACAAACAAAGGCACTCCCCTGGTCGGATTGGATTTTGCAGGATTCTGCCTTCCCGGTCAAGGGACATTCCTTAAAATCCACCCTTGCAAGCGTTCGTGACTGTCAGGCGATTATCAAAAAGGCGGTGGTGGAGTCCTTAAAACAGACCTACCACACCGACTGGTTTGCTGAAAGCGGTGCCTGCTATCAGATACAGTTTTCCATTTTAAAGGACAGGGTAACACTCATGCTTGACACCTCCGGCGAAGGGCTTCATAAGCGAGGCTACCGCCGTTCCTCCAATGCCGCTCCGCTTCGGGAGACCATTGCTGCAGCAATGGTGATGCTCAGCTACTGGAAATTTGAATACCCCTTTGCAGACCCCTTCTGCGGTTCGGGAACAATTCCGATTGAGGCGGCAATGTTCAAGCAAAATATGGCACCCGGTCTTTGCCGGCATTTTGCCGCACAAAGCTTTGCACAAATTCCGCAAAGCTTATGGGCATCTGCACGGGAGGAGGCAGAGGAGAAAAAACGCAATCTGCCCCTTGAGATTTATGCTTCGGATATCGACCCGGAATCGGTACGGTTGACTGCAGAAAATGCAAAGCTTGCCGGTGTTTCGGAGGTCATCCGGGTGCAGGAGGCGGATGCACTCGGCTTTTTCTCGCAAGCCTCCTACGGAACGATTATCTGTAATCCGCCTTATGGGGAACGGCTTTCGGATTTGAAGGAATGCGAACGGCTTTATCAGGGGTTAGGAAAAACCTTTTCCCGGCTTGATAACTGGTCTTACTATATTCTGACCTCGCATCAGAGATTTGAAACCCTGTTCGGCAAAAAGGCGAATAAAAAACGTAAGCTCTATAACGGAATGATTCCGTGTAATCTTTACCAGTATTTCGGAGAACGTCCGCCCAAGCCCGAATGATAACATACATATTCTGCAAAAATTTCGCATAAAATACTATTATTCTTTGAAAGAAGGCTGTGGTTTCATGCGAATCATTGATATGCACTGTGACACCTTAACCCAATTTGTTCCGCTTTTTAAAAACGACCGTTGTGTGGATTTTGAACGGATGCAGAAAAACTGCCACTACACGCAGTTTTTTGCCATTTACCTTCCGGATGAATGCCCGAATCCGATGGAGCGAATCCGGGAGCGGATTTTGTTTTTGTCACAGGAGCTTGAAAAAAATAAGCTGATACTTGCAAACAGCTATCAGGATTTACAAGCCTGCCGGCAGGAAAACAAGCCGGCAGTTTTTTTGAGTATTGAAAATGCGTTTATGATTAAAAACCGTTTTGACCTGGAGTTTTTGTACGAGTCGGGGGTACGGTGTCTGTCGCTCACCTGGAATCACGCCAACCGTCTTGCCGGCGGTGCATTGGAAAAGGATGCAGGTCTGAGCGATTTTGGTGCAGAGATTGCTACCTATGCCGAAGCACTCGGCATTCTCATTGACCTTTCCCACCTGAATGACCGCTCCTTTTGGGAGCTGATGCCGTTGTTAAAAAAACCGCCGGTTGCAACCCATTCCAACGCAAGAGCCATCTGTCCGCATCCGAGGAATCTGAGTGATGCACAGATTCTGGAAATCATCCGGAAAAAGGGGTGTGTCTGCACAAATGCCTATGCGCCGTTTCTGACCGCTCAGGAGGAATGTACCCTTTCTGATTTTCTTCTGCATATCGAGCATATCCGCCATTTGGGCGGAGAAAATCACATCGGCTTTGGCTTTGATTTTGACGGGTGCGAGCTTCTCCCCCAAAATTTTTGCGGAGTGGAGGATGTGAAAAAGCTCATCCGGAAAATGGAGCAATCCGGATATTCTCCTGACTTCATTGAAAATATTACACATAAAAACGTGGAAAGCGTGCTTGAGATTTGTTTGTAATTTTTGAATTTTTTATGTATCAAATCTTGCATTTTTTGAAAATTTATGTTATAATATTGCTAATTATAGTAAAAAAATGAATTTTTTCATCCGGAAAAATTCAAATTGGAGGTTATTATGGAATTATCAAGAAAATCATCTGCCATCAGTCCGTCTGCGACCTTGGCAATTGATTCCAAATTCAAAGAAATGAAAGCAAATGGTGAGGATGTTGTCGGCTTTGGTGCAGGCGAACCGGATTTTGATACCCCCCAGCACATCAAGGATGCCGCAATCCGTGCCATTATGGATAATAAAACCCGTTACACACCGGCAGCAGGTACATTAGAGCTTCGCACCGCAGTTGCAGAAAAGTTCCGTCGGGAAAACGGCTTGGACTACAAGCCGACCAATATCGTGATTTCCAACGGTGCAAAGCATTCTTTGGTCAATGCGTTTATGGCAATCTGTAACCCGGGGGATGAGGTCATTGTTCCGGCTCCGTTCTGGGTAAGCTACCCCGAAATGATTAAGTTGGCAGACGGTGTTCCGGTTGTACTCCCGACCACAGAGGAGCACAATTTCAAAGCAACGGCTGATGATTTCCGCTCGGTAATGACCGAAAAAACCAAGGCGATTGTGTTAAACAGTCCGTCCAATCCGACCGGTATGGTCTACACCAAAGAGGAATTGCAGGAAATTGCTGATTTTGCGGTAGAAAACAATTTGATTGTTATCTCGGACGAAATTTACGAGCATCTGATTTATGAAGGAAAGCACATAAGCATTGCCTCCTTCAACGAAAAAATCAAGGACTTGACCATTGTTATCAACGGTGTTTCCAAGACCTTTGCCATGACCGGCTGGAGAATCGGCTATGCGGCGGCAAATGACAAGATTGCAAAAATTATGGCAAATATACAGTCCCATGCCGCATCCAACCCGAACTCCATTGCACAAGCGGCGGCAGTTGCCGCTTTAGAGGGCGGTATGGATGCCGTAGAGCATATGAAAAAGCACTTTGAAAAACGTCGGAACTTCATGGTAGAAACCATCAATTCCTTAGAGGGTGTTTCCTGCCTGAACCCGAACGGTGCGTTCTATATTATGATGAATATTTCCCAACTGATTGGTAAGGAATTCTATGGCACCACCATCCGTTCTGCAGACGATTTTGCAGAAGCATTCCTGCGGATTGCAAAGGTTGCCGTCGTTCCGGGAACCGGCTTCGGTGCACCGGAGTATGTGCGTTGGTCCTATGCAACCAGTATGGATAATATCGTAGAGGGATTGGAAAGACTCAAAAGATTTTTGCTTGCATTCTAAATACAAAATATGAGGTAGTAATAAAATAAGATTATGGAACTACCAAAACGAAAACCAACAAGATTAAAGGGATATGATTATTCTACGCCGGGAGCATATTTTATTACAATATGCACGTATAACAAACAATGCATATTATCAGACATTGTAGGGGAGGGGTTCCATACCCTCCCGCAAAATATATTAACGTCAATCGGAATTGAGGTTGAAAAATCAATACAATATATCAATGATAATTATATTGGTGTAAAAATTGATAAATATGTTGTTATGCCAAATCATATCCATATGATTTTAATTTTAGATGATTCGGGAGGGCATGGAAACCCTCCCCTACAAAATATAATTGGACAATTAAAATCATATACAACAAATCAATATGGCAATGTCCTTTGGCAACGTTCTTATCACGATCACATCATTCGTGGTGAAAAGGATTACCAAAAAATATGGAAATACATTGATACGAATGTTTCAAGATGGGAAAAAGATTGTTTTTTTCGATGATGAAAGGCTCTCGCAATTCAGCGGGAGCCTTTTTAA
>SVJN01000024.1 GCA_015068965.1 Oscillospiraceae bacterium | reverse complement strand
TCAGTCAAAAAATCCTACAGAATAAAAATTCCGATGAAATGTGCAAATTTAATGTCCTTTTATGCAAATACAATTATAAAACGCACGTATATAATTGTAATGTAGAGTGCTTTTTGCGATGTTTATTAGTGACTGATATGACAACAGAAGAAGCACCCAGTTATAGTATTTACATATCAGGAGGAAAAGAAATGAGAAACCGTTTACGATTCATATGTGCGTTAGCACTACTTGCTTCATCTACGGCGATGGCATCAGAGGTTGGCTACCGCTATGACAACCAAAACGATGAGGTTGTGATTGAAGGAAATTTAGATTGCGGGGCAGGACGGGTTTCCCTACAGATTTATAATCGGGAAGCATTTGAAACCTATGCACCGGACGGTGTTGTGACAGCAGAGAACATTGATGCGTTTCTGGTATATTCCAAGCAGGGTTATACCAATGAGGATGGAAGCTTTCTCTTCAGCTTTCCGTTAAAGGAGGCATCGGATTCCTATATTGCAAGAATCGGAGCTGCATCAATGGAGAAGGCGATTGATTATGGATTCTTCTATACCGACCCGGACGAGGAGGTACGCATTCTTACGCAGTTAAGGGGGAAAAAGACTGCAGAAGCTTTGATGGAATATGTTGAGGGAGATACGCCGGAAGCAATCAACACCTTTAATCCGGACCCGGTATATGCCAATATTGGGGATAAGCTTGCAATTTTCAAGCGACTGGTCACCAAAACCGATTATGAAACCCTCTCTGATTTCTCTGCACTTTTTGTTACAGAAACAAGATTGCAGGAGGTCAATGAAATTACCGATGCAGATACCTTGCTTGCAAAGCTGATTGCATACAACTCACTCAGTAAGGTGGCAGATGCACCGTTCTACACAAAGACCTACACCGATGTCCTGACCGATGGACAAAAAGCAGAAATTCTTTCTGATATTATAGCACATAGTGATTTTGATTCGTTTGAGGCACTCTATCAATATATGGGTAAGCAGATTGTACTTTGTGCAGTCGACCACAATGATTGGTACGTAGTGATGCAGGCAATGCAGGATAATGAGGAATTCTTTGAAGAAGAAATTCTGGAAAAGTTCTCAAAAACCGAAGCGAAGCGGGAAAAAGCCGCAAAGGCAGTTGCCGGAAAGAGCTTTTCCAATTGGACATCCTTCGAGTCTGCTATCGAGGACGCATTCAAGGAAAAGAAAAACAACCAAAGCTCCGGTGGCGGTGGCGGCGGTGGTGGCAGCAGTGCCGGAGCCATCATCGGCGGTGGCGTACAGATTCCGATTGTTACACCGCCGACCACGATAAAAGAACAGAAAATGCCGTTTGAAGATTTATCAGGCTACGAATGGGCAAGCCCGTCTATTGAGGCACTCTGGAAAAAAGCTGTGGTAAGCGGAGCTTCTGAAAAGGAATACCTGCCGGCAAAAGCAGTGACCAGAGAAGAATTTGTTGCAATGATTGTCAGAAACTTTAATCTGATGAATGAAAAGGCAGAATGCGATTTTGCAGATATTGCAAAAGACGATTGGTGCTACCGTGCGGTTGCAAGTGCCTGCAAGGCAGGAATTGTGTTCGGAGTTGACGAAACCAATTTTGGAAAGGGTTCTGAAATTACCCGTCAGGATATGTGTGTGATTGCGCACCGGGCGGCGGAAAAAGCAGGCGTTATTTTCAGCGAAAAAACGGAGCTTCCCTTTACCGACGAGATTTCTGATTATGCAAAGGAACAGATTTGTGTGCTTTATGCAAACGGAATCATCAACGGCTTTGACGAAACCACCTTTGGCGCTTTGGAGCAGTCCAACAGAGCACAAGCAGCAGTTGTGATTCATAAAATAAACGAGTATATGGCAAAGGAGGACTAAGCATTGAAACGATTGATAACACTTTTACTGGTACTGATGCAGCTTCCGCTGTTTGCCCGGGCAGAGTCGACAGAGTATGTAAGCTCTACACCGGCTCATGCGCAGGCTCTGACGGCACTTGGTATCATTGACGAGCTGGACGAAAAGGCGTTTTCCGTCGATGAACCGATTACAAGAGCGGATTTTGTAAAAATCATTGCCGGATTGGTAAACTATACTGAAGGCGACAGTGCGCATGATTCCGTTTACTACCGGGATGTGTCTGCCGAGAACGAAATTGCAGGCAGAGTGGATTATCTGACCGATTTAGGCTTTGTTTTGGGTGTGGGTGACGGCTTATTTCATCCGGAGGAATCGGTAGAAACGGTTCAGGTAATTACCGTTCTGGCAAAAATTTTAGGCTATGACGAAATTTCAAAGTATTACGGCGGTTATCCGTCCGGATATATGAAATCTCTCCGGGAGGCAGGCGTGAAATTTTCATTGGAAAGTAACGACCAGCTTGCAACCGGCTCTTTAGTGACTGAGCTTGTTTATCAGTCGTTGGATGCAACCATGCGTCTGACCCGGTTAAACGGTGAGGTTTATCGGGATGATTCGGTAACGATTCTCTCAAAATATCATGAAATTGAAATTGGCGAAGGAATTGTAACCAAAACCAGCTATTCTGATGCACGAAGAGAAGGTCTTTTGACGATTGACGAGCATAACTATTCCTATTTCTCCAGAGATGTGGGAGACTGGCTCGGAAGTCAGGTGAAATATTTCTATGATGAGGACAGCACGGTTCTTTACTTAGAACAGCACAAGAAAAACAGAATCATCGACCTGAGTGCAAATTTAATAGAAGAAATTGCAGACGACAGATTCTACTATTATACAGACGGTTCTTATTACAAGAGCCTTTCCAAGCGGATTGGTGCGGCGGTAGATTACATCTATAACGGTGTCCGGGTGATTCCACAGCCCGGCGAGGATATGAACAAATATCTTCCGCAATACGAAGGAAGTGTCAGACTGGTCGATAACAATAACGACGGAATCCTTGATTATATCATCATTTTGGATTATGACACCTTTGTGGTTTCCGATTTAATCACCGAAGAATGTATTTACTATGATAAATATACCCAAAGACTGGATGATTCCGGTCAGGTGGTAGCGCAGGAAGCGTTGGATTTGAGTGATGAACTCGTTGAATTTGCACATATTACCGATGCAAAAACAGGTGTTTTCTTAGAGCGAAGCGATATTACCAAGGGCGTGGTTTTATCGGTTGCAAAGAGCTTGGACGGAAAAGTGGTACATATCATTGTTTCGGATAAGACGGTAACCGGAACGGCTACCTCCTCCGGCACAGATGAAAAGGGAAGAATTTATGTCACCATCGGCGACCAGAGATATTTAGTTGCACCGGCTTATACCGATTTTAAAGGAAAAATCCCCAACGGCACCAAGGCAACCTTCAAGCTGACTGGTGGAAATGTTGTGGTTGATTTTGAGGTCAGCAGTAACTATGCCTATTTAATTGACGTCAAGGAGTATGACGAAAACGGTGAGGAAAAAATTGTTTTCCAGGTTTACACCGTAGCAGGCACCTTTGAAAAATACCTTTCTGCAGAAAAGGTAACTGTAAACCAGAACAAGAACGTTCTTCCGGGAAGAGCCTTAGAGCTTTTGAGAAACGGCGGTACATCAGTTGAACCGGGCGTTGTCATTTTAGAGCAAAATGCTGCCGGTGAGGTTCGCAAGATTTATACCAAGGATGCAGAGGAAGCTTCAGAAAAGAAGATTTATAAAAGCTCCTGCTTCTCCAACAGTCCGGACTATGACTCCAATCTGACTGTTTTCTCAACCTCGGATGTCGGAGAAATTGTCAACCAGAACACCAAGAACATTGGCGGAAAAATTGCATTCCGGAGTGATACAATTCTGTTTGATATTCCGGAATCTCCGAAAACAGCGGCAAAATCCGATTTTGGTGTTTCCATGATGTCCTCCTATGCGCATTATACCTATATGAGAGATATCGAACTTTATAGAAGTGATAAAGACTCCTTAGAGTCAGATGTTATTGTCCGTCAGGCAACCGGTCAGGTAAATATTCCGCAAAACCAGGAGGCGGTTGTGATTTCTTCCATCTATGAGATGATTGACGAATTAGGCGATACTGCAATCTGTGTAGAAGGCTACCGTGTCGGTGTACCGGTTACCTATATCGCCAACGACCGGGAAAAGCTGGTGGCACAACGGGTAAGAGGAGCCGGTACTAAGGTTGAGCTGGGTGTTGGTGATATTGCGAGATTTACCTTTGCGACCAACGGAAGAATCGCCGCTTCAGAAATCATGTTTGATGCAAGCAAGGCAGACGGCAGTAAAATCATGCAGACCAGCGGAGATGCACCGGATACCGGAAACCGATTCAATCACGGCTTCCGTCTGCAGAAGGCAAAGATTTATCGGATTGAACGGGGACATCTGGTGATTACCAGAGAAGCCTTGACCGATATGCGGGATAAACCGGCACTTCCGGCTACTTATGAGCTGATGCCGACCAACAGCAAAACGCATTGCTGGGTGGTTGATTTCTCCAAGAAAAAGGTTCTTGAGGAAATCAATCTGCGTGAATTGAAGGATTACATGAGCTATGGCACCGACTGTGATGAGGTTCATATCTATCAACGTGAGAGTGCATATGATATTATGCTTTACAGATAAGAGACGGGAGGAGAGAACATGAAAAAAATCATTACATTACTTTTGGCACTCGGTCTTTTATCTGTCAATCTGCCGGCAATGGCAGAGACTGCCGAAGCGGATGCACTGATTTCGCAATCGGTGACCGGTGTTGACTGGAACAAAAACTTAAATACTTATGGCGTATGGAGCTTTTATGCAACCGCCGGTTATTGGGACAAGGGAACCGGAAGTGTTCCTGCCATCACCGCAGAGGGTGTGGTAACGGACGAAAAAACCTTCACCGGCTCGGGCATTATCTATAATACATACAAGTACGGAGATTTGTCCAACGAAGGCTACTGCACTCCGGTGCAGTCCTCCTGGCTGGATTCCACGCACGTAGCAGAGGGCTGGGATGATATTTCCCACAACGGTATCCGTTTCGGCTTGGAGAATGAGAGCAAAAGCCTGCTCCTGATTAAACCCAATGCCTATGATAACCGGGTTCGCTTCTGGCTGGATGTACCGCAGAACACAGAATCCAAAAAGGGAGACATTATCGTTTGCTTTACCGCTCCGGAGGACGGTGTGTACAATATCTTACACGAATTGTATGACGAAGAAACCGACGGTACCAAAACCGGCGACGGCGGTATTGTCCGCCGTACCATTCTCTGCGACGGAGAAACGATGGAATCTGCACAGAACTCTGAAGATTACGAATTTTCCAAGGATGCTCCGAGCAAGGAAAATAAAAAGGTAACACTTTCTGCCGGGGACAGAGTATATATCCGAGTCAGTGCAGGTGCAACTGCGCAGAATGATAATTTCTACGGAAAGGTTATCCTTGACCGCTATGCATCAGATAACGATACCGAAATCATAGAAACCTATGACCTGAGCAAGGTTGCAATGAGTACAGCAGGAAACTGGAGCTTTATGAACAGTCTGTGGGATAACACCGATTACACCCAATATCATCATATGTTCGCATATGAACGCAACAATGGAAATGCAGAAGCCTACTCCAGCAGCTTTAACGGCAGAAAATATACAGTTACAGCAACCGCAGGTGTCAACAAGACACCGTCTGTAAAATGGAGTCTCTCAGGCGAGGGAGAGGTTATGCTAAAGAGCGGCGGCTCCAGCGGAACCTTTTTAAAACGTGCAAATCCCCTGCTGGTCTGGACGGCTCCGAAGGACGGGCTCTATAGCCTGGATTTGGGTTTGAGCGATGCTTCTGCAACCGAAGGCTCTACCATTACCGTTTCTCTTTTGAAAAACGGTGAAAAGAATGATACCAATATTATAAAAACCGTCACCTTTGATGGCGAAGCCTTAACTACGGAAGAACTTTCCGAAATTGGTTGTTCCTTGAAAAAGGATGATAAGCTGATCATCCGCTTTGCAAAGGCTTCCGGCACAACACAAGCCGCAAATGCAGAGTTTACGGCAAAGCCAAGCATCCGGAAGCTGATGGAAAACTTTGAGGCAAGCTATTTCAAGGTTTCGGAAGAAACAGAAACCAAAATCGACAATTTGTCGGCAGTGCAGGCAGGCGATGTTGTAAGGGTAGTATTAAAGGGCGACAACATTCTCTCTGAAGAAACTGCAATGCAAGCCTATACCAGCATCTATGAGGGTGGAAAGCTTGTAGCGACCTATCCGGCAGAAAGCATCTTAGTCGGAGCATATTCTCCGGCAGAAATCACAATCGAATGTACCATTCCCGAAGGCGTTACCGCACCGGAATTTGCAACATTCGTCTGGACCGATTTCAACAAAGCTGCCCCGCTTTGTAATGAAATATATTTTCAATAAGAAAGGAAGATTATAATGAAACAAACAAAACGTTTTGTTGCAGTATTGGCTGCAGCAGCAATGGCTCTCTCCTCTGTCAGTGCGTTTGCGGCACAAGACTGGAGAGCATCGCAGGTTCGTGTTGATTTGGAGCCTGTTGCAGACTACAACCTCACACAAGGTAATTCTCTGGGAGATTGGAGCTTTTTTGAAACTGCCGGTTTCTGGCCGGTGAGCAAGGTGGAAAGAGGCAAGGGTTATCTGGTACCCGGTACAACCGATACCTGGATTGCAGATGCTGGTATCACGTTAGATGATTACAAGTACGGCGATACATCAAACACCAGCTATTTCAAGCCGATGACAAAAATCTATCCGACCGGTCGTACCTATACCTATTATCCGTTTGTTCAGGACCCGAACGGCATCGTTATTTCAGGTAACGGAAGTGCAAACGATTTCGCACCGGCAATCAATATTCTGACCAATGCGTCCGATGGCTTGAGTGAATTTGTATTAAATGGTGTGCATGCTACCGATGATAATACTGCGGATGCAATCGTATGCTATACCATTCCGGAGGCAGGCGATTATGAAATTTCTCACCGCTTTATCAATAAGGGAAAAGGTTATGTCGGTGGTAACGGTATGGTGAGAAGAACCATTATCAAAAAGGGAGCTTCTACCTTTGAAAGTGCAGAAAATTCTGTTGACCAGAAATTTGGTAACATTACGGTTGTTGGTCAGGCTGCACCGGAAGCTACCGGTTCTGTTAAAGATACCTTTGCAGTTGGCGATAAGATTTATTTCAGAATCAGTTGCTTAAAGGACAGCTATGGCGACAGCATTTTTGGTAATGTCAAGATTACCAAATTTGATAAGCTGGGCAATGTTGAAAAAATCTACAATTTGAATGATGTTGGTATGTCACAAACAGATCAATGGAGATACTACAATTCCGGTGTCAATGCAAATGAAACCAATCCGGATATGTATGACCGCTTGTATGTAAAGCCGAATCATCCTACGGATTATGCGTTCCCGGATACTACCGACGGTGTGAACGGAAGTGAAAAAATGACAGCGGCTACCCTCTATTGGTCACATGTTGGCGGTGGCCCGATTTCCTTTAACAGAAGAGATTTTAACTATCCGTTTATTGAATGGTTCTACGATGAAACTCCGAACTACAATAAGTATGAAAATGGTGTTCGGTTTGTAATGCAAAGAAGTCCGAGCCCTGTTAATAAGGGAATCATTGCAAAGGAATACAGCCTGATTCTTGGTTGGGTTGCACCGAAGGATGGCTTCTATAAGGTTGGCTATGAGACTGCAAGATATGACAAAAATCCCGGAACCAGCGAAGACGGTGAGGATACAAAAATTACCCTGACCCATTTGGCAGCAGGTTCCACCAGTGACACGAATGTATTGGACGAAAGATATCTGCCAAATTCTACAACCGAAAATGCAACGATGGAAGACGGATATCCGATTGTAGAGATGGAAGCAGGGGACAGAATTATGTACCGCGTGACCTGTGAGGATGAGTATTCCGGCGACCGTGTTGTAATAATGACACCGTTTATTGCAGAAGCAGAAGAAATGGTTTCTATGTACACCATTGACGGTACAACCTTACAGATTGCTTCTAATTATACCGATTATGCAAGAGAAATGAATACCATCAAGCCGATGCAGTTTATCTATTCGGTTGTGGATGCAACCGGTAAAATGGTGGCAGCATACACCACCGAATCCTTCAAGTTATCCGAAACAAGTGATGACGGATATGACTGGTCGGGACAAATCGAAAACGAATACAAATTGCCTGCAGAGGGTAACTACAGCGTAATTACTTATTTGTGGGACGGCATCGGTACCATGAAACCGATTCATACCAAGAAATAATATAAAATTAAAGGAGTTCTATCTATGTTAAAGCGAATGTTTGCAATTTTACTTTCCCTCTCTGTGTTTAGTGCGTCCCTGGTTGCAGTAGAGGCGGCAACCGAATATTTGAGTGTTGTCGACTACGGTGCAGTCGGTGACGGTATCGCAGACGATACTGCCGCACTGCAGGCTGCCTTTGACGCCGGGGCGGAAAATGACTTGCCGGTATACATCCCGGCGGGTATCTACAATTATTCCAAGCTTTTATACATAGATAGTATCACCGTGTTCGGGCAAGGTCCGGAGGAATCCATCCTCCGGGCAACCCGTTACGATTATGAGGCAGTTCAACTGTCCGGTACCTCCCCCCGGGTTTATTCCATTCAGATTGAAGGAAAGGGTGGCGAGGAGCATCGGCGGAATATTGATAAAAGCGGAGATGCATTCTTTGTCAATGGGGCTACAGACTTTGAAATTGCAAACTGCTATGCCAATAACCCGTCGGCAATCGGCATTCAGGTTGAAAACACAAAAAACGGAAAAATTTTATACAACAAGGTCAATTCGACCGGAGCGGATGGAATGTTAATCAGTTCAAGCTCCGGCATCGAAGTGGCATATAACCACACCTACCGCTGTGGCGATGATGCGATTGCGGTCACAACCTTCGGAAGCAATACCTGCTCCGATATGAGCATTCATGATAACCGTTGCGAAGAAAATCTCTATTGCAGAAATATTGCATTAAACGGAGTTATCGGTGCAGAGGTTTATAATAATTATATTTCCGAAGGAAATGCCGGTATTTCAATCACCGCAACTACCGACTGGAACACCTGTCAGAATCAGAATGTCAAGGTATACAACAATATTTTTAAAAATATCAATGCCTATGTCACCAACAACTACGGTGCGATTCATTTACGAAACGACAGAGGCGGCACCGATACCAATATTGAAATCTATAACAATCTGATTTATGACTATCACCGCTATGGTATTTGCTTGACCGGAAAGGACCCGATTGAGGCAAACGTGCATGATAACCGGTTTTATGCAGATAACGGAATGGGCTTGTTCATAAACGAAGGCGGTATCGAGGGTGTGGTACAAACCAACAATACACTCAATACAGCTGAGGCTTATCCCGGCGATTTGTTCTTTTCAAAAGCCGGCTTCTATGATGGGTATGTAAAGGGCTTGGGATTACCCCGGGTGGAAAATTCCAAGATATATAAATTAGGTAGATTACAAGTAAAAAATTATGAAAACAATAAAATCGGTCCGTGGGGATTCTATGCAACAGCAGGCTTCTATCCCCCAAAACCAATTGTAAAAGGCTCCGGCTACAACACCGGAAACGGCTATTTAACCAATTCCGGTATCAATTACGATGCCTATAAATATGGCGTGGTAACCGATAACAAGTACTATATTCCGATGGCTCCGCGTTGGATTGCAAACTATAATACGCAGGAGCCGGCAGACAGTATCTATGATTATCTGGTACGGGGCGTTTATTTTAGTACCGACGGATTGGGCTATCCCTACGGAAACCGACCGCAGATTTTAATTCCGGAAAAGAAGGATAACGGCGGATTTGTAAAGTTCTGGTGTGATGCACCCGAAAAAACAAATAAGGCAATTGCCGGCGATGTTGCCGTTTCCTTTACCGCTCCGGATGATGGAAATTATGACATTTACAGTTATTTTGAAAACAGAGGAATGCGGGGAATTACGGTAAATGGTGAATGTATGCACCGTATCAGCATCCTGCAAAACGGAGCAATCAAAGAGACTTCACAAAACACCACCGATACTCTGTTCGGAGCATTTAAAAACGGGGTTGCCCCTGAACCGCTGGAGCAGACAAAATCCGTTTATCTAAAGCGTGGGGATATGGTTTTTGTTCGGATTAGTGCCTATAATGACGGCTACAACGACCAGGTTTACGGCAAGGTTATCATCACCCAAAAGGACGAAGTCGGAGAGGCACTTGCGATTTATGATTTGAGTGATGTCGGCATGAGCGATACCGGTGATTTCAAATTCTACTATGCAAATCCCGATGTGACCGATACCAAGAGCTACACCAGACTCCATATGACCTCAGACGGTCCCCTTGCGGCACATACCGGACGTCCGCCCTGGACAGAAGGTGAAATGGATGATTTGTATCTTTCTCCGGCCATCCGTTGGGATGCTAAGGAGAGCGAACGGGTTACCATGAAAAATGATTCGAGGGATTGTATCATTTCCTGGACAGCACCGGAAAACGGTCGTTATAAGGTTTCGGTGGATGCACAACGCTCGGATAATGCTTTGGCACAAGGGGGAGAAATTGCAGTTTCTGTGGTAGAAAACGGAACCACCGAAAATAGCACAAAATGGTTCTCGGTAGCTGCTACCGCAACCACACCGACCGAAAACAGCGGAGAAACCTGGCTCAATCAGGGAGATACCATCTTCTTCCGGGCGCATTCTGATGCTGTTAATGCCCGGCTTCGTTTGGAAAGCGGTATTACAATCGAAAACACCAGTAACTTACTAACAGCAAGGTACTTTATCGGAGATACACAAATTGAAAACATCAACGGCTTCACCGCCGGCAGTCAGGTGACCGCAAAAATTGATGTGAAAAATACAACCAAATTACCGATTAATGCGTATGCAATTGTCGGAATTTACGATGCACAGGGAAGATTGTTAGATTATGGCAAAAGCTCAAAATTCACCGTTCTTTCCTATCGCACAAAATCAACCACCGCAAAATTTACCGTACCGCAGCATTCCGGCAATGTAACGGTCAAGGCATTTTTGTGGAATGATTTAAACACCTTAAAGCCGGTCACCTTAGCAGAGGTTCTGGCAGATTGATAAGGAGGCAATATGAAAACAAAAGCATTATTACTTTCTTTGGTGCTTGCTTTGAATACAACACCTGTTTTTGCGCAGGCACAGCTTCCGGCATATATAGATGTCACCGATTTCGGTGCCGTCGGCGACGGCATGACCGATGACCAGCAAGCTCTGCAGGAGGCATTCAATTATGGAGCAGCCCATGGGATTCCGGTCTATGTTCCGCCCGGAACCTATCTGCATTCTAATATGCTTGAAGTAAAGGGTACCATTTTCGGGGCAAAGAATAATCTGTCCCGATTGGTGGCAACCAACTATTTTAATTCGGCAGTCCGGGTGCGGGCAAATGATGTCGGAATTTACAGTCTGGATATTTCGAGCATTTACGGACCACGGGGCAAGGATACCCGGGATATCCGTGCATTGGAATCTACCGCTACCGGCATTTATGTCTATGAAGGTGACTGGGTGCCAAAGGGCTTAACCGTTGCAAACTGCCATGTTCACGATACCGCTTCTGTCGGTATTGTTTCCTGGAGCTGTGACGATGCAACCCTGGTGAATAATTTTATTGAATATTCTCATGCCGACGGTATTTTGTGGGCAAGCCGCTTTAAAAATGTAGAAATGGGATATAACCGTGTGTTCCGAAGCGGTGACGACGGTCTGGCGGTCAACACCTCAGGTACGAAGGAAGAACCGTCCGATGCCCGTTACGGCGGTTATGGACGGATTCACCATAACACGGTAGAGGGCAATGAAACCTGCCGTGGTATTGCAATTAACGGAAACATTAATATGGAGGTTGACCACAACTATGTGTCAGAATCCACCGCACCGATTTCCTGCGGCGGAACCGATGCGTGGACAAGCTGGGAGGTGCGGAATCTGCGTGTGCATCACAATACCTTGAAATATCAGGTCTTAAAGCACGCAACCGGGCATATGGGTGCCGGAATCGTCTTGTTCAACGATTACAAGGACTCCCTGATTGACCGGAATGAGCAGTATTATAACAATGATATTGTAGAGCCGAGCTACTTTGGCTTGCGTGTGAGCGGTCAGGGGCAAATCAATGCCAATGTATTCAATAATAATTTTTATATGTCCGACCGCAATATGCTATATGATTTCCAGAACCCGGGCGCAACCAATGTCAAGCTGTTTGATAACAGCTATTTCAAGCCGGAGGATTATCCCGGAGATATGATTGACAAGTATCAGGCAGGCATCAACTGGGATAATAACTGGGGAATGCCGGACACCGGTGACCAGTATGCAAAAATTGCAGCTGCAACCGATGCAAATGGCAATGCCCTTTCCTATATCAATGATGATGTTTACAGTGTGGCAGAGGGAATCAATGGAAATGAAGTGATTCTATCCTGGGATGAGGAGCAGACCTTTAACACCGTTAGTATCAATGATTATGAATCTACTGTAGCGGCATATGAAATCTATGCCGAGCAGGACGGTGAATGGGTACAGGTGGCAAAGGATAACTGGACAGATGTGATAGAAGGAAATCGCCGTGCGTCCTTTGATAATGTTTCCTTCCGGAAGGATGTTACCACGAAACAGCTCAAGCTGATTCTTACTCCGGAGCAGGATGCGGTAAAAATCAACGAAATCGGTATCTATTATGATATTACGCCGAGAGAACCGATTCAGGAGGATTATCGGTTGACCTTCGGGGAAGCGGCAACCATTGGCGAGGATATGGAGCTTGTCATTTCCAGAAAAAATACGGCTGACCGGGATATGAAGATAAAGCTTGCCTTCTCCACCGAATTTTCGGGCGAGGATTTATTGGAATTTATCTTCCCGGCAAATCAGAAGCAGACAACCGTTAAGGTCCCAATCAATAAATCAGCCGTGGTCAATGAATATATGCCCTATAAAAAAGCATATTATGTCAAGAACCATCCGGTTGTGGCGACTGTTTTTGACGGGGAAGAAATCATCGCCAAAAAACGTCATGTCTACAATCTGAAGAATCCAATCAGCATCACCAATCTGAAGCTGTGTGATAACGAGCAGGGAGAAATGCAGTTAGAAATCACCTTTGAGAATGCAACCAACCGGATGATTACCGGAACGCTCTCTGTTACCGATAAGACCGGAATGCTCCGGGATGAGGTGCTGGATGTCGGAACCATCAGCTCTGGTGAGCCGACCAAGATCTATCTTCCGGTTGCAAAGGATTTGGATCCGTCCAAAGCCTATGAACCGAGCCTTACCTTTGCTCCGTCTGTCGGTGATACGATTACTCTGAGCCGGAAATACGGTTCATTCAAGCGGATTCCTTATGCACCGGCCACTCCGACCATTGACGGTACTTTAGAGGATGAGGTCTGGAAGGATGCACCTTCGATTGAATTTAATGACATTTCGCAGACAAAGACCATGTACACATGGGATGGTGTTGAGGATTTGAGCGGTACTGCAAAAATGCTCTGGGATGATGAGAATTTCTACCTCGCATTGGATGTAACCGACGATATTCATATTCAGAAGAACGAAGGCGTGATGATTTGGTCAGGCGATTCCATTCAGCTTGGCTTGCAGTCCGACCGTGAGGCTTATGGCGGCATTGACGGCTATAACGAATTGGGCTTCACCCTGCAGGGAGACGGTGTGTTGAGTGCATACCGCTGGATTGGTGCAAATGGGTTCGGAGAATCCGACTTTACCAATCAGGCAAACTTCAAGATTGTCAGAAACGGTAATAAGACAACCTATGAAATCGCAATTCCGTGGAAGAATCTTTCCAATAAGCTGATACCGACCGAGGGCAGTAACATCGGCTTCTCGCTGGTATTGGTGGAATCGGATGAACATAGCCGGGATGGAATGTACGTCTACTATGATGGTATTACGGCATTCAAATCCTCCGCAACCTTCGCTGATTTCATTCTGGTAAAATAAACATGATTTAAAAAAAAATAGGTGCTGTTTAAAAAGTCAGTCCAACTCTCAAGGGGAGGTTTAAAAATAGTGCAGAACAAATGAAACGAAGTCTTGTGCGGTTTTCGCATCGCACAAGACCTTGCCCGACGGCGTACGCGGGTACGTCGAGCGGTTCGTTGAATTTGTAGTTTGACGGCATAAAAATAAAGAGAAATCCGCATTTTTTGCGGATTTCTACAAAAATTTGCAAGTTTAAACGTTTTGTAATGCTTGTAAATGCTTACGAAAAGCCGTCAAACGGTCGGTGCATTTTTAAACATCCCCTTTGATGACGATTAATACATTCCACCCATTGCACCCGGGTCCATAGCCGGAGCGGCAGCCTTGGGTTCAGGCTTATCAGCAACCAGGCTTTCGGTGGTCAGAACCATTGCGGCAACGCTTGCAGCATTCTGCAAGGCACTTCTGGTAACCTTAACCGGGTCAACAATGCCGGCAGAGAGCATATCCACATATTCCTCTGTCAATGCATTGAAGCCAACACCCTTATCGCAGTTCATAACCTTATCTACAATTACAGAGCCTTCCAGACCTGCATTTTTTGCGATTTGCTTAACCGGTTCTTCTAATGCCTTCAAGACAATCTGAACACCGGTTTTTTCGTCGCCTTCGCAGGTTTTCAAAAGCTTTGCAACCTTCGGAATTACGTTGATATAGCTGGTTCCGCCGCCTGCAACGATACCCTCTTCGACTGCTGCCTTAGTAGCCGCCAAAGCATCTTCGATGCGGAGCTTCATTTCCTTCATTTCGGTTTCGGTTGCAGCACCGACCTTGATAACAGCTACACCGCCTGCTAACTTTGCAAGACGTTCCTGGAGCTTTTCGCGGTCGAAATCAGAGGTTGTATTTTCGATTGCGGTACGGATTTGCTTGATACGATCCTTGATTGCATCAGAATCACCTGCACCGTCAACAATGATGGTATTTTCCTTCTGAATCTTAACCTGCTTTGCACGACCCAACTGATACATTTGGGTTTCCTTCAAGTCAAGTCCGAGTTCCTCGGAAATTACCTGACCACCGGTTAAGATAGCGATATCCTGGAGCATTTCCTTTCTTCTGTCGCCAAAGCCCGGAGCCTTGACCGGAATGCAGATAAAGGTACCTCTTAATTTGTTTACAATCAGGGTAGAAAGTGCTTCACCTTCAACATCCTCAGCGATGATAACCATCTTCTTGCCGGACTGAACTACCTGCTCTAAAAGCGGGAGAATTTCCTGAATGTTGGAAATCTTCTTGTCGGTAATCAGGATGTAAGCATCATCCAATACAGCTTCCATCTTATCGGTATCTGTTACCATGTACGGGGTGATATAACCACGGTCAAATTGCATACCTTCCACGATTTCGGAATAGGTTTCAGCAGTCTTGGATTCCTCAACGGTGATAACACCGTCAGCGGTCACCTTTTCCATTGCCTCTGCAATCAGAGTGCCAATTTCTTCGTTTGCCGCAGAAACTGCCGCAACTCTTGCAATGTCATCCTTGCCGGATACCTTTTTTGCAGTCTTTAACAGCTCTTCTACTGCAACGTCAACTGCCTTCTGGATACCCTTGCGGACAATCATCGGATTTGCACCTGCCGCAACATTCTTGCCGCCTTCACGAACCAATGCCTGTGCTAAAAGGGTAGCGGTGGTAGTACCGTCACCAGCTACGTCGTTTGTTTTGGTTGCAACCTCTTTTACAAGCTGTGCACCCATGTTTTCAAACGGGTCTTCCAATTCTACTTCCTTTGCAATGGTAACACCGTCATTGGTAATCAGCGGTGCACCGAATTTTTTGTCCAATACAACATTTCTGCCCTTCGGACCTAATGTAATTTTTACCGCATCTGCCAATTGGTCAATACCGCTTTGCAGAGAACGGCGAGCTTCTTCGCCAAACAAAATCTGTTTTGCCATGTTACGATCTTCCTTTCAATCAATCTACCTTTGCCAGAATATCAGCCTGGCGTAAAATCATATATTCTTCTCCGTCGAGCTTTACTTCTGTACCTGCGTACTTAGAAATTAATACCTTATCGCCAACTGCGACTTCCATCACAATTTCCTTTCCGTCCACTACGCCGCCGGGACCAACGGCAACGATTTCGGCAACCTGCGGCTTTTCCTTTGCAGCGCCTGCTAAGATGATACCGCTCTTTGTGGTTTCTTCTGCTTCCAGCATCTTGATAACCACTCTGTCTGCTAATGGTTTGATATTCATTTTTCAGTCCTCCTTTACGAAATTATCAGCACTCTTTCGAGTTGAGTGCTAACACTACTAATTATAGCAACTTTTAAAATATGTGCAAATTGGTAGAAATTAAAATAACTCTCATATTCTTTTATTTTCTTTTATTATCTTCTGTTTTTGTGTGTTTTCTTTTTAACTAATAAAATTTTCCAGAATTTCTATTCCTTCCTCCAAGGATTTTGCATGGATGCCGGATTTTAACAAACGGATATCCTCTTCGGGAAACAGTGCAGGCTCAAACGTCAATTTTTTTATTTCTTTTTTAGCTTCTCCGTCAATTTCGTAAAGAACCAGCATCCGATTTTCCAATACCAGGGAATAGTAAATCATAACCGGTGTCGGTTCAGGAGTTGGAGGCAGGGTAGGAAGCTCGGAAACAACCGGCTCAAAACGATTGATAATTTCCTTGGCGTGAAGCGGTGCATCTTCGGCAGTCGGGGGCTTCGGTGATAGCTTTGTACTGATAAAATAGGCAGAGGAAAATGCCCCGACTGCAATGAAAAGCAGGGACAAAAGCCAAAAAAGAATTTTTTTTGATTTCATACAATTCATTCCTTCCTTGTAATAGAAAAATTTTCCTGAGTTTGTAATATTTTTTACAGATTTGCCCAAACTTATACATAGGATATAAGATTTTTCAAAAATGGAAGTTTCTGATGATAATTTTGGAAAACAGTTGCAAAATCTGAAATTTTGTACTATAATATAGATTAGGCATAAAAGGGCACAGTTTTTCTGTGTATAGAACAAAACGGCAGGCGGTGGTTTGCCGTGGTTTGTAAGGAGGTACATCCTTTGAGAAGACAACGAAAAAAGACGTTGACCGGAGGTCTGGTAAGAAAAAGCAGGTCAGCAGAACATAAAAAAACAACGACAAAGAAAACGACCAAAAAGAAAAAGAGCCGTGTTCTAAAACGACTGTTCACATTTTGTCTGTTTCTGATTTTTGTCGGCATGATTGTTGTGACCGGAATCGGTGCAGGAATGTATGCGGCAGTTGCAAAGGAAATGGAGGATATGGATATCCGGAATCTGGAGCTGAAATACTCTTCTTTCCTTTATTATACCGATGCAACCGGCAGTGCGCATGAGCTGGAACGGATTTTTGACGATTCCAACCGTATCTGGGTAGAATCAGAAAAGATTCCGCAGGTGATGAAGGATGCACTGGTATCCATTGAGGACGAACGGTTCTATACGCATGCCGGTGTGGATTTAAAACGTACCGCAGGTGCTTTTTTCGGCTGGGTGCGGGAAAAAATCGGCGGCGGGGAAGCCAGCTACGGCGGAAGCACCATCACACAGCAGGTCATTAAAAATATAACCAATGAGAAAAAGCGTTCCCCGGCACGAAAGGTCAAGGAAATGATGCGTGCGATTGCGCTGGAACGGGAAATGACCAAGGATGAGATTTTAACGGTTTATCTGAATCTGGTTTATTTTGCAAATAACTGCTACGGCATTGAGACGGCATCTCACGTTTATTTTGACAAGCCTTGCTCGGAGTTGAAGCTGACTGAGGCGGCAATGATTGCCGGAATTACACAAAGACCAAGCTATTACGACCCATTGCGGAACCCTGAAAATGCGTTGCAAAAACGGAATACCGTGCTTGCAAAGATGTATGAACTGGAGAAGATTTCCAAGGAGGAGTATGATGCGGCAATCCAGACTGATTTGGGTTTGAATTCGACCTATCAGCAGGTGCGTTCCAGACTTTATTCCTATTATGTAGACCAGGTAATCAATGATGTGATCTCTGATTTGCAAACGAAAAAGGGCTATTCGGAATCCTTTGCAACCCAGCAGGTGTTTAACGGAGGCTTGCGGATTTATACTGCAATGGATTATGAGATTCAAAGCGCTATGGAGGAAATTTTTGAAAATAAAAAGAATTTCCCTGCTACCAAAGCACAGGCACAGGCGGCGATGGTAATCGTTGAACCGTCTACCGGTGCAATCAAGGGTATGGTCGGCGGTTTGGGCGAAAAAACCGAAAGCCGTGGCTTTAACCGGGCAACGCAGATGAAACGTCAGCCGGGATCTTCCTTAAAGCCGTTGGCAGTATATGTGCCGGCATTGGAAACCGGGAAAATCACCCCGGCAACCATTTTAGAGGATGCCAAGCTGACCGTTGGAGACTGGTCTCCGAAGAATTCCTATTCCGGTTATAAAGGCAACATGATTGTCCGGCGTGCAGTCGAGATTTCTGCCAACACCCCGGCAGTCCGGGTGATGCAGGAGGTCGGACCAAGCACAGCTTACGGATTTTTAAAGGATAAATTCCACTTTACCACCTTAGACCCGGCAGACGTGGCGCTGAGCCCGATGAGCTTAGGCGGTCTTACCTACGGTGTGACGGTAAAGGAAATGGCGGCGGCATATGGTGTCCTGGCAAACGGCGGGAAGTATACAAAGCCGTATACCTATACCAAGGTGACAGACAATAACGGAAAGGTACTCTTAGAAAACCAGACGGAGGAAAGCACTTCAATTTCAAAAGGTGTTTCCTATGTGATGACACAGCTGTTATCCTCGGTTGTAAAGGGTGGAAGCGGTACCGGAAAGCTTGCAAAGCTTTCCCGGATGCCAGCTTATGGTAAAACAGGTACCACCAATAACGACCATGATAAATGGTTTGTAGGCTATACGCCTTATTATACCGGTGCAGTCTGGTATGGCTTTGATACACAAAGCTCAATCAGAAGAGCCGGTGTTACCTATAATGTTTCAGCAAAAATATGGAAGATGGTCATGGAAAAGGTACATGAGAATCTTCCGGTCAAGGATTTTGAAATGCCGGGTGATGTAGAGCAGGCAACCATCTGCTCCAAAACCGGACGGTTAGCAGCTGCGGGTTGTGAATACAGAACGAGGGAATATTTATTAAAGGGTACAGCGCCCAAAAGAAGCTGTGCCGGGGCGCATGCTCCGGAAACAACCCCGACCCCTGAGCCTTTGGCAGAAGCAACAACAGAACCGGCACAAGAAAGTAAAGAGCCGGTGGTAGAAATTCCGTCTCAGGAAACGCAGGCACCGACACCGGAGGAAAAACCGGTAGAAATTTCGGATGTAGTAGAGCTTGATTAAGAAAGGATGTGATCGTATGGATACGGGCAGTAGTAACAGTATAAAGCCTGGTGGGCGAAGCAGTATGATATGGAATCCGTATCCGTACGGTGCTGTTTTGACCTACCTGAAAAAACAAGGAGGGTTTCAGGATGGAAGAACAGATTTTGAAGCTTTTGGAGGAAAAAAGCTTTCGTGAATTAAGAGAAACCTTAAATGAAATAGAACCGGCTGACCTTGCAATTCTGTTTGAAGAATTGCCAAAGGAACGCCTGGGGATTCTGTTTCGTCTGCTTGCAAAAGAGCTTGCGGCAGAGGTGTTTGTCGAGCTCAGCTCAGATGCACAGGAGCTTTTGATTGTCGGCTTTAGTGATAATGAGCTGGAAGAAGTGTTAGAAGAGCTTTACGTCGATGATACGGTTGATATCATCGAGGAAATGCCGGCAAATGTTGTCAAGAGAATTTTAAAGCATTCCGAAGCGGATATGCGGCAATGGATTAACAACATTTTAAAATATCCCAAGGATAGTGCCGGCAGTATCATGACGGTCGAGTATGTGGACCTGAAAGAGAATATGACGGTGGAGGATGCTTTTTTGCATATCCGCCGTACCGGTGTGGACAAGGAAACGGTCTACACCTGTTACGTAACCGACTCCAACCGAAAGCTGGTAGGACTTGTAAGCGTCAAGGACTTGTTGCTTGCAGACTATTCCTGCACAATTGAGGAGGTTATGGAAACCAACGTCATTTTTGCAAACACGTTAGAGGATAAAGAGGATGTATCCCGACAGTTTACTAAGTACGATTTTCTGGCACTTCCGGTGGTAGACCAGGAAGGACGTCTGGTTGGTATCATCACCGTCGATGACGTGTTGGACGTTTTAGAGGAAGAAAATACTGAGGATATTGAAAAAATGGCGGCAATTGTGCCATCGGATAAGCCGTATCTGAAAACCGGCGTGATTGAGACCTGGAAGCAACGGTTTCCGTGGCTCTTTTTCCTGATGATTTCCGCAACCTTTACCAGTGCGATTATCAATCGGTATAATGCGGCGTTAGACGGTATGACGGTGCTGACGGCATTTATCCCGATGCTGATGGGCTCGGGCGGAAATGCAGGCGGTCAGTCTTCGGTTACGATTATCCGCGGAATATCCTTGGGAGAAATTGAATTTTCCGATATGTTCCGTGTGATATGGAAGGAATTGCGGGTGGCCTGCCTTTGCGGTATCACGCTTGCAATTGCAAACTTTGCAAAGCTGATTTTTCTGGAGCATATATCGGTTCCGGTTGCGTTGGTGGTCAGCCTGACGTTGGTTGTAACCATTTTCTGTGCAAAGATTGTCGGATGCAGCTTACCGATGGTAGCAAAAAAGATTGGCTTTGACCCGGCGGTCATGGCGAGCCCGTTTATTACAACGGTGATTGATGCACTCTCACTCGTGATTTATTTTAATATTGCAGTATGGATTTTAGGAATCTGAAAATAGAATTGCCGCATCAGGAGTTTTTTAAATTCCCGGTGCGACATCTTTTTGACAAGGAGTTTTTATGGTGACGGAGCAGTTGATGGATTTGGCTTTGAATATGGGGGAAAAGATGCTTCGGAGCGGAGCAGAGATTTATCGTGTTGAGGATACCATGCGTCGTGTCTGCAGGGCGTATTCTGCAGAACGTGCAGAGGTGTTCTCGATTACCTCCTGCATTATTTTAACCGTTCAGCTTCCGGACGAGGCGGCAAAAACCCAAATCCGGCGGATTGACGGATATGATACCGATTTAACACGATTAGAAAAACTGAACGAGTTTTCCAGATACATTTGCGAGGAAATACCGCCTTTGGATGAGGCAATCACGATGTTTTCCGGGATTGAGCCAACATCCGACCGCCCTTGTGTGCGTGCGGTGCTTTATGCGTTTGTTTCGGCATCCTTTTCGGTGTTCTTTGGCGGCGGTGTAAGGGAAGCACTGATTTCAGCCGGGATTGCAGTTTGTCTGTTTTATCTGGAATATTTCTTTTCCCGGATGCGTCTGAACCGTTTTTTTCTGGTCTTTCTGACCTCGGCAATCTGTGGCTTTCTGGCGGCGGCTTCTGCCCGTTTCGGACTGGTACATCGGGTAGACCGGATTATCATCGGCAATATCATGCCCCTGGTTCCGGGGCTTGCATTTACCACCTCTATCCGGGATATGGTAAACGGCGATATTATTTCGGGACTTTTAAGACTGGTAGAATCCTTGTTTTTGGCGGTGGCATTGGCGGCAGGCTTTGCAATAGCACTGTTACCCTTTGGCATAGGAGGTTAAAATATGTTGGGAATTTTTTTAAGAATCATTACCTCGATGACCTCTGCCTTCGGATTTGCAATGATTTTCCGGGTGCGTGGAAAAAATCTTGTGGCGGCAACCATAGGCGGATTCTTGTGCGGCTTGGTGTTTGAGGGGTTATCTCTATTCTGTGACCGACAGACGGTGTGCTATTTTGTAACGACTCTGGTGCTTTCGGTTTATGCAGAATTGATGGCAAGAATTTTAAAAGCACCGGTAACCAGCTTTTTGCCGGCAACCATTGTTCCATTGGTTCCCGGAGGTGCTTTGTACTACGCAATGACTGCAATCCTGCAGGGTGATATGAATACCTTTGTTGGCTGGGCAACCTCTGCCTGCTACATTGCACTTGCAATTACTGCCGGCATTATGGTGGTGACTCCGGTGCGGAATTTAGCAGTACAGATGTGGCTGAGTTTGAGAAGAAAAGAGGGTACTTGATATGAATCAAAGAATTGCAGAAAGCAAAAGCGGCAATTATCAGAGTCGGATTCTGCCATTTTTGTGGTTACATGGTGAACCGCAGGAGCGAATCCGGGAAGAAATTTTAGCAATCAAAAACAGCGGTGTACGTGCCTTCTGTGCAGAAAGCAGACCCTACGAGGCATTTTGTGAAGCACAATGGTGGGAGGACTTTGCATTTATTCTGAAGACGGCAAAAGAGCTTGATATGACAGTCTGGCTTTTGGACGATAAAAAATTCCCGACCGGCTATGCAAACGGATATTTAGAAGCACCCGAGCGGGCAGAACTCCGCAAGGTACAAATCCGGGAACGGCAGAGTGAGGCAGTCGGCCCGGCAAAAAGACGGAAGCTTGCAGTCGGGGATTGGCTCTCTTCGGGTCATGGGGAGGAAATTATCAGTGTGATTGCATATCGGTATCAGAACCGGGAGGAAACTCTGGATTTTGAAAGTGCAATCAACCTGACCGACCGGATAGAAAACGGTGTCATTTACTGGGACATCCCCGAGGGAGACTGGCGAATCTGTACCACCATCCGGACGGATTCCGGTTTTTCAAAGGAGGATCGCTTTGCCTACTATATTGATATGCTGAATCCCGAATCGACAAAAGCCATGATAGATGCGGTCTATCAACCGCATTACGAGCGGTTTTCGGAGTATTTCGGAAATACGTTTCGTGGCTTTTTCTCGGATGAGCCGGGATTTCTGAATTGGATCAATACATATTTTAATAAACTGGGAACGATGCACGTTCCTTTCCCGTGGTGTGCGGATTTGCCGGAGCTGATTGCACAAAGTGCCGGACTTCCGGTAGAAGCTGTTCAAAATGCAATTCCGGCACTCTGGGAGGATTTGGGCGATATGACTGCAACCGTCCGGATGCATTATATGGAGGTTGTTTCTAAGCTTTATCGGGAGAATTTTTCGATGCTGCTGGGAAACTGGTGTCGGGAGCATGGCGTGGCATATATCGGTCATGTCATTGAGGATTTGAATGCACATCAACGCCTTGGCTATGGTGCAGGACATTTCTTCCGTGCCTTGGATGGACAGGATATGGCAGGCATGGACATTGTGCTGATGCAGGATTTACCCGGCGTTACCGACCATGTACACCGGGCAATGCTTGCAGATTGCGGTTATGCAAGACCGGAATTTTTCCATTACACCCTACCCAAAATGACCGCATCCCATTCGCATCTGCAGGCTTTGAAGCAGGGAAGAGCAATGTGCGAAATTTTTGGTGCATTTGGTTGGACGGCAGGACTTCCTTTTATGAAGCAGATGGCAGACCATATGTTAGTCAGCGGTATCAATCATTTTGTACCGCACGCCTTTTCTCCGAAGGAAAATGACCCGGATTGTCCGCCACATTTTTACAATGGCGGAAAAAACGTGCAGTATCCCTTGTTCGGACAGCTGATGGCATATATGGAGCGGACGGCACATATCCTCTGTGGTGCAACCCATCAAGCAAGTGTTGCCGTGTTCTATAATGCAGAGGGAGAATGGTGCGGCGGTCGTTATGAATCCTTTGAATTTACCTGCGCAAATCTGACCAGAGGCTTGATTGATTTTGATATTGTACCCTATGATATGCTGGAATCTGCACAGATAAAGGAGAACAAGCTAATCATAAACGGTGAGAGCTTTGAAGCCTTGATTGTATCAGAAAGTGAAATTTTACCGTATGACCGTTTAGAATGCTTTGCAAGGCTTTCAAAAGCAGGATTGCCGGTTATCTTTACCAATCGCTTGCCGATGCGCTCTGCAGAGGGGAAACCGATTGATTTGTTGAAGAAACAGTTTGTTTCGGTAGCAACCGAGGATTTGGGAGAATATCTCAGAACGCAAGAAATTTACGAGATTGCACCCCTGCAAGGTGAATGCGAGCATCTGCGGTTTTATCATGTGAAGCAAGAATCGGACAGTATCTATATGTTCTACAACGATGCCATAACAAAAACTCTGGATGTTTCGTTGCAATTGCCGGAATCGGGGGATTTTCTTGCCTATGATGCCTGGGGAAATCAGTATTTCCGAGGTCACACCGAGGACTGTGTACTACGGCTGAGGTTAGAAGGCGGAAACGCACTTCTGATTGCATTTACGACAGAAATTCCGGAGGATATTCCACCGCTTCAATATGAAACAGACCGGAAAATGCTGAATTTACAATTTGAAATTGCAATCAGACCGGTCGGAGCAGAAGCTTTCGTTTTGTATCGGGAAAAAAGCGGATGCGTGGACATTTCCGCACCCGGAGAAATCGAAGATTTCTGCGGAGAAATCCGTTATCGGACAACATTTTTGGCAGAAGCCGGCTACCCGGTGCTGGATTTGGGCGAGGTTGGTGAGACGGCAGAGGTTTTCTTGAATGGAACCCCGGTTGGTGTCAGAATCAATGCACCCTATAAATTCGATATTTCCGGGGCATATACCGACCGGGAAAACACGCTGGAAATTCTGGTCAGAAGCAATCCGGCACATGGAAAGCATGACGAATTTATGC
>SVJN01000023.1 GCA_015068965.1 Oscillospiraceae bacterium | reverse complement strand
TATGGAATTTTTATCCACGCCAATAATTTTTGTATCATGAAATCCACGCAGACGGCGTGCAATAGAGCCGCCAATCAAACCCAGACCTACTACCAATGTAATCATAAATGTCAACCCTTTCTACCACCGCTGTCCCTGCGGAATATACCGTTTTTTTGCACTTTGCCGGGACACATTCAATACAAAACCAACTGCTGCCATATTGGTCAGAAGCGAGGTTCCGCCATAACTGATAAAGGGAAGCGGAATTCCGGTAACCGGCATCAGCCCGATGCACATTCCCACATTTTCAAAGGTGTGGAAAATCAGCATTGCCGCAACACCCAGACAAATATAGCTTCCGTATCTGGAATTTGCATTTTTTGCAATCAGAATACAACGGAAAATAATGAAAAACAACACCAAAACAACAATTGCCGCACCTATCAAGCCCCATTCCTCCGCAATGGTACTGAAGATAAAATCAGTGTGCTTGGTCGGCAGAATTCCGAGCTGATTTTGCGTACCCTTTAAAAAGCCTTTGCCGAAAATTCCACCCGAGCCGACTGCAATCTTGGACTGAATCACATTATATCCGCTCCCCAGCTCGTCCAGGTTCGGATTAAAAAATACTAAAATCCGGTGACGTTGGTAATCACTTAACACAAAGCGGTAAACAAGCGGAAGGGAAACCACTCCCAACACACCGGCCGTCAATATATACTTATAGGAAATACCTGCCGCAAAAACCATGACCAGAAACATTGCCCCGAAAACCATCGCACTACCCGCATCAGGCTGAAGCATAATCAATCCGACCGGAATCAGCAGGTGAAGAATCAGACCAAGAACCGTCACAAGACGGTTAATATGTGCTTCTGCACGCTTTAAATGATACGAAAAGGTCAGGATAAAGCACAGCTTTGCAATTTCAGAAGGCTGAATCCCGACCGGTCCGATACGAATCCAGCTCTGTGCGCCCCAATCTCCGGATTTTCCGATTAAAAGCACCAGAACCAGAATGGCAAGGCAAAAGATATAGATATATTTTACAAATAGTCCGTATTGCTCATAATCAAACCGACTCAGAAGCAGGCAAACAATCAGACCGATTACAAATGTACCGCTCTGCACAATGATATTGGAGTTGCTCCCAAAGGAACGGGTTGCGCTGAAAATTGCCACCAGACCAATCAGGCAGGCAAGAATCATACCGAAAAATAAAAGCTTGTCCCAGCCTTTTCCGATTCCTTTTGTTGCACGGTGATAGTTCATTTTGATACGCCCTTTCTGCACAAACTGTCCCAATATGGGTATTGTGCGTATTTTTTTGACTCACTATTTATCATTATACAATAAATTTACAGAATTTTCAATGAAATTATAGACGAAATTAAAATTTCTCGTTATAATATATAGAAAGGGGGCATCCTTATGAAACAAGCGGAAAAATTACTGCATCCCGAACGGGACTTCTTTTGGGCAGATTCCTTTACACCGATTGTTGTAAAATCTGCAGAACGTATCCGGGTTCCGCACGGGGAATCGCACCCGGGCAAGCATAAGTATTTTACGATGATATATATCAAAAAGGGAACCGGCGTTTGTCGGCTTGGGGATGCGGAGCTTCCCCTTCAACCGTTTGATTTTATTCTGATAAAACCGGAAATCCTATATCGCTTTGCAATACCACAGCAAGAAATCTGCGAGTTGTATCTTCTGACATTTTCTTTGGAGTCTGAAGGTGCGTTTACAGATTTTCCGGATTTTTCAGAAGATTGTCCCTATATATTCCTGAGCCTGAACCGAAAAAATGTGTTTGCCAACACCCTCGACCGGATTATCCGGGAACGACAGTCTGCACACGCATGGGATGATGTCATGGTAAAGCTTTTGCTGACGGAATTACTTGTTTTATTGTCCCGCCACATCCGGGAGGATACTGCACAGAGCAAAAAGAACCGGTCGCTGAGAATGAAGGAGCTATTGTCCGCCGCAAAGGAGTACATGGACCGGAATTACAGCCGGAACATTGCCCTTTCCGATGTTGCACAATATGTTTATCTAAGCGAAAGCCATCTGGCGCACTCCTTTCAGCAGGAATTCGGCATCAGTCCGAAGCATTACCTCCTGCAGGTGCGTATTTCGGTGGCAAAGGAGCTTTTGCAGAATACCCGTCTGAAAATCGGGGATATTGCGCTGGCAGTAGGTTTTTCGGGACAACAACGGTTTAATGATATTTTTAAAAAATCGGTGCATATGACACCGCTAAAATACCGAAAGGAAATGCAACAATTGCAGGAGGATTGAGAACATGATTTATGATATGATTATTATCGGAAGCGGAGCGGCAGGCATGAACGCCGCACTCTATGCCGGAAGAAGCGGGCTGAACACCCTGGTATTGGAGAGTGTCGGCTCAGGCGGTCAGATGAATAACACCTATGAGGTTGCGAATTATTTAGGCTTCCCCGAAAACCCAAGCGGTGCAGAGCTGGCACAGAAAATGCGTGCGCACGCAGGCATCTACGGAGCAGAATTCCGTACCGAACGGGTAAAAAACATTGAAAATGTAAACGAAAAAATCAAGACGGTAAACACCCGCAAAAACAGCTATCAGACCAGATGCGTTTTGTTTGCAACCGGTGCAAATCCAAGAAAGCTCAACGCCCCGGGCGAAGCAGAGTTTTCCGGCATCGGCGTTTCCTACTGTGCAACCTGCGACGGCGCTTTCTTCCGTGGGCAGACCACAGCAGTCGTTGGCGGAGGAAATACAGCCTTTGAGGATGCATTGTGCCTTGCAAGATTTTGCTCGGAGGTATATCTGATTCATCGGAGTGACCGTTTCCGGGCAAGTGCAGTTTTGGTGGAGGAGGTAAAAAACAACCCCAAAATTCACATTCTTCCGTTTTGCACCGTTTCTCAGATTCTCGGAGATACTACAGTAAAACAGTTGTCCTTGCAGGATTCTCGTACCGGAGAAACAAAGCTGCTTGACTGCTCCGGCGTATTCATTGCCATCGGCAGAATTGCCGCAAATGAAATTGTTCCGCCGGAAATTCTCCTGGACGAGAGCGGTTTTATCCGCACCGACGAGCGGATGCAAACCAACATCCCCGGGATTTATGCCGCAGGTGATATCCGTACCACCCCCTTACGGCAAGTGATTACCGCCGCCGCAGACGGTGCGGTTGCCGCAATTTCTGCCCTGAATTATTTAGATACCTTAAAGTGAAGAAAGGATGAACAACATGAGCGAATTTACTTACGAAACAAAGAACAGAACCAACGGTCTGGAGACCTATGAATGGGACAATGTGTGGCTTGACCACCCTTATGACGATGAGGCAGTGCGGATTCTTTATATCGGGGATTCGATTTCCTGCGGTACACGGACGGTCGCAAGCGAGGCAACCGGACGGAAAATGATTTTTGACGGCTTTGGTACCTCAAAAGCCTTGGATAATCCCTATTTCAAAGATGCATTGCATCTGTTTGCTCTGCAACAAGCGCATCGGGATGCGGTGCTTTTCAACAACGGTCTGCATGGCTGGCATCTGTCGGATGATACAGAGTATGCACAGTATTACGAAGATTTTGTAAAGTTTTTGCTATCAGAATTTCCCGAAACACCGTTATTGATTGTTCTGACAACCTTTATCAAGAACGAAGCAGACGAAAAACGGGTACAAATCAGAAACAAGGTTGCATCAGAAATTGCAGAAAAGTATAAGCTTCCGGTCGTTGACCTCTATACCACCGCAAAGGAAAATGCCGACCTCCTGATTCCGGACGGTGTACATTTTTCACCCGAAGGATATCAGAAGCTGGCGGCAACCGTAATTGATGCAGTAAAAAATGAATTGAAATAGAGATGATTTTTATGGATTGGTGTAAAAAAGAAATTCCACTTGACAGAGAGAGTCTGGTGAAATATTTATCTGATGGCACAAAAAAAGTAAATCATTTTGGCGGAACTGATGAGGTGATTTATACAAACGTATCGAAAAAAGGAGATAGAATCAGTTTTTATCACGGATGCTTTTATCGGAATTCTTTTATGCCAATATTAACTCTGAAGATGGTAACAGCAGGAGAAAACTGCACATTAGTAAAAAAATTCTGGAGATGGCATTTTGCTACACACATATGGTATTTGCTGATGCTCACATTCATGGGAATGATATTATTAAAAGGAATCCTTATCGAAAATATGCGATTTGTTTTATTTGGTCTGACGTGCATATTATTTTTTTCCGGTTTTGGTTTGTTTGGCACATGGCTGGATCGAAAAAAGATAAAAAAGATAACAGAGTTTTTCAACAGGAAAATATCAGAGCTTCCATCATAAATACAAAAAATTAAGGCGGATTCTATCACCGATATGGAATCAAAAACCATATTGGCAAACAGAATCCGCCTTTTACTCTTTATAAAGTTCAATTTATTTCCAGGACGGAAGATTTGGCTTGGGCGTTCCCAAAACTGTCAACGGTTTTCCTGCAAACAGCTCGTTTGCGTTTTTCACGAAATCAGAATGTGTAAATGCCCGTTCGCGGACAATAGTATCCTGACCGCTCATCGGAACTTCATAAATCCATGCTCCCTGATAATCGACTTCCTTAAAAGCCTCCAAAACAGAAGTCCAGTTGATTTGACCTTCTCCCGGTAACCAATGCCGTTCATTTTTAAAGTCATAGTCAGAAATATGGGTGGTGATGAATTTGTTCCCTACCTTGCGGATGAATTCCACAATATCTTCACCAAGCAGGTGATTGGTGTCGAAGCAAGCACGAAGGGATTCGTCTGCAGATAATAAATCTAACATATCGTCCGAGCAATTTCCTAAACAGGTACGGGGTAAATCCTCTACTGCAATGGTGCCGCCGCAGGCAGCTGCCACCTTTGCAAGCTCTGCCAAGCTTTCCTTTGCACGCTTCATCCGTTCGGGACGTTCTGCATCTTCAATCGGCTCACCGCTCGGGTGGATGATATACTTATCAATTCCGATGTCGGAAACCCGCTTGATTAAATCAGAAAGATATTGGATACTGTCTTTTTGGACTTCGGGGTTGCAGGAGGAAATATCAAGCACATTGAAGTGACCAAAGGGCAGATGATATGACCACAAATTCACACCATACTGCTTGGATAGAGCGGAAATTTTTGCACAATCCAAATTCTCTGTAACTTCTTCCTTGATACCAAATGAAATCTCGATGTTCGCAATTCCGCTTTCCTGATAGGCACGGAACATCTCCTCGGTGATGGGGTATCCACAACTGGATAAACCTAATTGATACATTTTCATTCCTTCTTTCTTTTTTCTTTATCTTACCGGGCTGATTGGCTGTGTCCATGCCTCATAGCCGTCATTTGCAACGCAGACCGCGCGCAGATACGGAAACTCTAAGCCATGAATATCAAACTCAACCCGGGTAATATCACATCCGGTGTCCTCTTTATGTATATGACAGAAATTGCGGTTATCAGAGAACAGATAAACTGTTCTGCAGGGAGAACACTCAAACACCGCTTTTTCGTCCTCAATATAGAAATCGTAAATTTCAGGTCCGCGGGATGCATAGAAGCTTCCATCCAAAATTGCCTGTGTAATTGCTTTTCTGGTCAGTTCCTTTGCCTTTACTACAATCCAGCCATGGAAAAAGTCCCGGATTTCTAAGTGTGCATCGTCACTTGCAATGCAATAAGGCAGATGTCCGTCGGGTGTGTTCCGACGTAAAAAAAGCATTTTGTCGTAAAAGCTTTCGGAAAGTCCACATTTTAAAATAGTTTCACAGCCGGAATTAAAAATTTCCAAGCCGTAGAGGCCGTTTAAATCGGTCACTTCACGATGCCCGACCTTACAGCCGTTGGGGTGTGCGTAAAACACGATATTACCGCGTGCATTGAAATAATCGGTAATCTCCTGTGCCTCTCCGGTTTCCCACATATCATAGGGAAAACGTGTTCCGTGTGCAATGGTATTCTTTCCTTCAATTCCGATACAAACCAAGTGGTCAACACGAAAATCGTCATAGTTATGGTCAATTTCAACGCCCGGAATTGTGATAAATTTTTCATCACACAGCTCATCGAAACTGCCGTAAATGTTATGGTCGGTAAGTGCTAAAAAGGAGTATCCCTTTTCGGTATACATCCGCTTCAATTCCTCGGGCGGATGCTTTCCGTCCGAAACGGTGGAATGGGAATGCAGATTTCCCTTATAAAAATTTCCTGTCTGATAAAGTGTTCTCTTTTGCATTTGACATCTTCCTTTCAATATGACTTGACAAGCCATTTTTCTTATTATATAATGATAAAACGAAAAAGTCTATTGCAGAAAGAGTGAATTATCGTGAAAAAACGACAAAGCATAGAAGAGACTGCACTTTATTGTCCGCCAATGGCAATGCATGAAAATATAGTAATAGAGACACAACTGTTTGAAATCAACACATACGCATTTCATATGCACTATCACGAGACCTTAGAGGTCGGAATTTGTCTGTCCGGCGAAGGGGTTTTGTATACCGAAACACAGAAATTCAATTTTTCTGCCGCTGATATTCAGATTGTTTTCCCCTTTGTCAAGCATATATCCATTGCAAAGCCGGGAATCAAAAACCGCTGGTATTTTACAGCATTGCGTCTGCCAGAGCTTTTGCAACACATCAACTGTGCATTGCCTTCTGAGCTATACCACATGATTCATCACGATGGCGGAATATCCGGCATTTTTTCCTGCAAAGATTATCCGGAACTGACCGCTTGTGTAAACAACATAATCTCTGAAAGCCTGGAAAAAAAGCAGGACTTTGAAAAAATCTGCGCATTATCCGCCATGGAGCTTTTGTATCAGCTCCGACGAATTCCCGGTACAGACAAACAGAACACCTCCGATATTTCCGGGCATGACGATGCTTATCAGAAGATACAGCCTGCGCTTTTATATTTAGCAGAGCATATCAGTGTTGCCGTATCATCAGAACAGCTTGCCGCACTCTGCTTTATGAGCCAGACAAATTTCCGGATTTTATTTAAAAAGGTAACCGGAATTTCTCCAAAGCAATATATCCGGAAACTTGTGATGAGTCAATGTGAAAACTATTTGCTCAACACAAATCTTCAAATAGAAGAAATCAGTCGTAGGTTCGGTTTTTCTGACACGTCAGGGCTTTACCGGTTCTTTGTCCAGATACACGGAATTTCTCCAGCGGCATACCGTACTAAAGCTCGGAAAATGCGTTAGAGCTTAGCCGCCAATGTGAGTGCGTCATCAATATGCGCGCAGAAGTTTTCTGCTCCGACCGCATCATAGAAGCCGGATTTTTTCATAACAGCAAGTGGTTGCTCATTCACGTGGGAAAGCACCAATGCAACCTTGCGTTCTGCACATTTTTTGCGGAGTGTTTCCAGGGAGTTCATAGCCGTTGCATCCATTGCCGGCACGGCACGCATCCGAAGCACCAGGCATTTGGTAAAGTCCTTTAACTCAATATCCAGAATTTTATCGGCGGCACCGAAGAACATCGGTCCGCTGATTTCATATACACGCACGTGCTGAGGAACAACACGCAATTCCAGTCCGTCGGCATCATTTTCGGTGTCAATATATTTCCATCCGGTCACGGCGCTCTCATCGCTCATCCGCTTCATAAAGAGCATTGCCGCCAGAATCATACCCACCTCAATTGCAATAACCAGATCAAAGAGAACGGTTAATACAAAGGTGACCACCATAACCGCAATATCGCTCTTCGGTGCAGATTTTACAACCGACACAAACTTTCTCCATTCGCTCATGTTATATGCCACCATGAACAGAATTGCCGCAATTGCCGGCATCGGAATCAGACCAGCATAGGGCATGAAAAAGAGCAGAACCAACAACAGAACAATTGCGTGAACCATGCCGGAAATCGGTGTTCTGCCGCCATTTTTTGCATTTGCGGCAGTTCTTGCAATCGCACCGGTTGCAGGAATACCGCCAAAGAGTACCGATGCAATGTTGCCGGCACCCTGTGCTACTAATTCCGCATTGGAGTTGTGGCGGGAATTGACCATACTATCTGCCACCACGCAGGAAAGCAAGGATTCAATTGCCGCTAAAATAGCAATTGTAAAGGCATCCGGGAATACTGCCATAATTTTTGCAAGACTAAAATCCATGCCTGCAAAATCAACCACCGGAAGACCTGCCGGAATGGTATAAAGCTCCCCAATCGTAAATACACCGGCATCCAATCCCGGAATGAATTTCACCATCAACACACCCACAATAACCGAAATCAGGGACGGCGGAACCCGTTTTTCAAACTTCGGATAGATAATCAAAATTGCAAGGCAGACAACACCCACCAATAACGCCTGCGGTGAGAAGGTAGACATTGCTGCAAAATTCGCTTCCAGCTTTTCGATTGTTTCAATCGGTTTTATGCCGTTTGCATAGGTAAGACCGAGAAAATCCTTAATCTGTCCGACTAAAATGGTAACTGCAATACCCGAGGTAAATCCCGTTGTAATGGTATAAGGAATAAATTTAATCAGACTTCCTAATTTAAACACACCCATCAGAATCAAAAGAATTCCTGCCATAATGGTTGCTAAGAACAGTCCGTCCATGCCTTGCGTGGCAACAATGCCTGCGACAATGGTTGCAAATGCCGCAGTCGGACCTGCAATCTGAATCCGGCTACCTCCTAAAAAGGAAACAACAAACCCGGCGGCAATTGCGGTATAGACACCGCACGCCGGCTCAACACCCGATGCAAGTGCCAATGCAATGGATAATGGCAGAGCGATGATTGCTACAATGATACCGGCAATTACGTCTTTTACCAACTGTTCTTTTGTGTAGGTTTTCATGACTGAAAACAGCTTCGGTTTTAAATAAAAATGACTCAATTTTTACCCTCTTTTCTTTTGTGAACCCTTATTTTACCTCTACATTATACGCCCGGAAATGGGAAATGTCAATATAAACAATAAAACAAAGCAGCTTCGCCGCAACCGCTCCATAAAATTATCGCGTACTTTGAACTGATGCAGAGCGGTAAGAAGAAGCAGAATACTTTGTTTCGCCCATGTGCGTTTCCGCTATTGGCGGAAAATTTCGCACGGGCATTTGATTCTTTTTACTTTATAGGAACGAAGTTTCCTATAAAGTGAAAAAGTAGGGTTCGTCAAATGCCAAACCCTACGGATTAAAAATCTTTTTATTGTACCGGAACAATTGCCCCAAGGTCTGAAAGTGCTTTGTTAAGGCTCTGATAATCAAGCTCCAAGACCGGGATATTCTGCTTTGCACAAAGTGCGGCGGCACAGCCTGCCGCTTGCCCCATTGCCATGCAGGGTGCCTGCACCCGGATTGCACTATTGGCATAGCGGTCGGAGGAAATACATCTTCCGGCACAAAGCAAATGCCTTGAACTCTTTGGAATCAACGCCCGGTAAGGGATTTGTGGAACCGTATCTTCTGTTAAAAATGTCTGGTCAATCCCGTCCGGAACGTGCAAATCAATTGGATAAAAGGCATAGCAGATTGCATCCGGATAATGGATTCCCTTTAAATAATCTTCTGCGGTAACCGTTGCCTCACCGATAATCCGGTTTGTTTCCCGCACCCCGGTTTCCGATGCAATCCATTCAATACACAAATTCTCTAACCCCTCAACCTGCCGCAAAAGCTGATAAAGTTTTGCAAGCGAAGCAAGTGCCTCAGTTTCTAAATTCGTTTTTCCCCAAGATGTGTCCGCAACGGGTGCCGGAATATGGTTATCAATTTTTTTGATTCGCAGAAAATGAAGTATCTGCTCCGCATTCATGCCGGCATCTGAAATCACCTTTCTGACCTGGTTTAAATTAACTTGTTCATAATCATAACCACCCAAACGGTTTTGCAGTGTCGCAGGCTGAACATTCTCCTTCGGATAGAAGGGATATCCCATCATCCCGGCAAGGTTGGCATCTCCGGTTGCATCAATTACCTTTTTCGCATGAATCGAGAACAGACCGGACTTATCGGTTGCTATCAATCGGATTCCGTCCTCCTGCTCCTGCGCATCGGAAAGCATGGTATTGGCAAGAACCATTACACCTGACTCCTTGCACATTTCATGCAGAACGTGAGTATAAATAAATTGGTTCAGACGAATCTGCTCAAGATAGTGACGTTCCGGCTTCTTTGTAATGGTTGGAAGCACCGCACCACCCAAGGCAACCGTCCGCTCAATCGACTCCCAGCAAGGACCTGAAATAATTTTGTTTCCCCACGCATAGAACAGTCCCGGAAACAGAACACCGGCAACGGTGATTGTTCCGCCTAACATACTGTTTTTCTCCAGTAAAATGGTGTTGGCTCCACTTCTTGCGGCACTGATTGCCGCAAACACGCCTGCCGTTCCGCCCCCGACAATTACAACCTCTGCAGTCAGATTCCGCATGATTTGTTTTTGATATTCCATAATTGCATTCCTCTCTTGACATTTTGAAAAAAATATAATATATTCATAGTATAAATCATTTTTAAATCGCAGTAAATATAAATAATGATAAAAATTTTATAATATATTAAAAGGAGACGTTATGATTATTGAACGGGAAATCATTTCACGCAAGCAGTTTTTATGCCGGAAGGGTTCTCATCCTTTAGATGCAGTTCTGATTTTGTTGTCCGGTTCCTTTTGGGTACGGATGGACGGGCAGGAATTTGTGGCAGAGGCAGGAGATATCGTAGTTTTTTTAAAGGATAAAGAATTTGTCCGGGAGATAATCGAACCAATTTCCTGCATTTATCTGCAGTTGGATCACCCCCCGCAGAAAACAAGCGGAAAACTCTGTTGCCGGGAGCATGAACGCATAAAACAGTCCTGCGATTATTTATATCAGGAGCTGTGTTTTCAAAATCGACACGAAGTCGTGGAGCATTTTTTGAGAGATATTTTTTTCGTGCAGGAGCGAAACACAGAAAAATCTGTTGCAGATGATATGCTGATGCAATGCTATTCCTACCTTTGCAAGCATTATGCAGAAGTCATTTCTCTGGACACCCTTGCGAAAATTGCCTGTGTCAGCAAACAAACTCTGATTGCAAAATTCCGGAAAGAATTTCACAAAACTCCGATGGCACTTCTTTCTGAAATCCGGATTCAGAACAGTAAAACAATGTTGTCAGAGACAAGTCTTTCTATCGGAGAAATTGCTCTTTTGTGCGGTTTTGAAAATCTTTATTATTTTAGTAATGCCTTTAAAAAAAGCACCGGTTTTTCTCCCAGCGCTTTCCGCAAACGTATAAATTTATAAAAAGATAGGACAAAATGCTTGTATCTTTCGGGGATTTATGATATACTGAATATAATCGGGAGAAATATGGATGTTTTTCGGAAAGGAATGAATGATTATGAAAATCAAAGACGGATATATTTTAAGACAGGTTGCCGGCAACAGCATTGTCATCGCAGTTGGTGACGAAGCATTGAATTTTAACGGCATGATTACGATCAACGGTGCAGGAACCTTTTTGTGGCAGAAGCTTTCTGAAGGTGCAACCGAGGAAGAGCTTTTAGCAGCAATGCTCTCCGAATATGAGATTGATGCAGAAACCGCAAAGCAGGATATTGGTGATTTTATCAACAAATTAAAAAGCGCCGACCTGATTGTGGAGTAAGGCAAGTGATTTTATTATGAATGAAAAAATGCGTGTAGACCTTGCGGAGCTGTTACCGATTATTGAGGAGCAGTTATCGCAGGGAAAAGAAGTGTGTTTTTCGCCAAACGGGGTGAGTATGTTGCCGATGCTCCGACCGGGTATGGATTCGGTGGTATTAAAAGCCCCGCCCGAAAAACTGAAAAAATATGATTTACCGCTTTACCGTCGGGAAAACGGACAGTTTGTGATGCACCGTGTGGTTGCGGTCCGCAAGGACGGTTATGTGATGTGCGGAGATAATCAGTATTATCGGGAACGTGGTGTCGGTCATCAGCAGGTGATTGGTATTGTCGTTCGCTTTACCAGAAATGGAAAAGAGTATTCCTGCAGGAATCTGCAGTACCGGATTTATGCATGGGCGAGAGTTTGCGAAAGATTCTGGTTCGGAAAGCTCTATACCCTATGGAAAAAAATAAAGAAAAAATGAAAAAGGGGATAGAACGCAAAAAGGCGATTATAGAAGCATTTTTTCCTATCCCCAAAAGAGGCTGTTGCTTTAAACGCATATCGTGTATAAAAATTCATTTTCTTGTAGGGGGCGATGCCCACATCGCCCCGCAATTCGGGCGGATGTAGGCATCCGCCCCTACAGTTTTGAATAAAATATACACAAAAATGTTTAACGCAACAGCCTCTTCACGTTATTTTTCGTTAAGCTTCTGATAAATCACCCACAAGCCCTTGATTAACAGGTCATTATCAAACAGAATTTCCCGCTTACAGAACGGAATCACACTTCTTGCCAGGCCTCCGGTTGCAACAACGGTTGCGGTTTCGCCTAAAGATACTTCCATGCGTTCAATCATTCCGTCAATCATAGCGGCGGTGCCGTGGAGCATACCGCTTTTCATACAGTCAATTGTGTTTTTACCGATGACATCCTTCGGCGGTTCCATGCTGATGCTCGGGAGCTGTGAGGTTCTGCCGGAGAGTGCTTCTTGCGAAATCATCACACCGGGAAGAATTGCACCACCGCACAAAGCACCCTCCCGGTTAATTGCGGTAAAGGTGGTTGCAGTTCCCATATCAATGATAATCAATGGTGGCTTATGCTCCTTTAATGCCGCTGCGGCGGCAACCGTCAAATCATTTCCGACCTCCTCCGGGTGGTCAACCTCCAGCTTTAGTCCATGTGCCGCCTTTGCAGAGACCTCAATCGGAAAAAATCCGGTCACTGCATGGATGGCACGCTTTAAAATATCGGTAAGCGGCGGAACAACAGATGAAATGATAGCTCCGTCCAATAAATTCTGGTCAACATCGTAAATATCTAAAATATTTTTAAACATTACGGCATATTCCATTTCGGTTTTGCTGCGGTCGGTGGCAAGTCTTCCCTCAAAATAGATATGCTCACCCTCTACACATCCGATTACAATATTGGTATTTCCTACATCTAATGCAATAATCATGATATTCTCCTCCTATAAAAAGAAGGGGCTGTTGCGTGAAACATTTTTGTGTATATTTTATTCAAAATTGTAGGGGCGGATGCCCACATCCGCCCGAATTACGGGGCGATGTGGGCATCGCCCCCTACAAGAAAATGAATTTTTATACACAATATTCGTTTCACGCAACAATCCCTTCCCGAATCGTTCTTAATATTGTTTATTTCTGATGTTAATCAGCCGTACAATCACCGGGCTGACAAATACATTCAAAAGAAATTCAAAGATAAAGTTTGCACCTACCATAAAGAAAATCATATACCGACCTACATCTGCACCTAAGCCGGCTTCTGCAGCCCAGACAGAAACGGTTTCCATAAAGAAAAGCAGGCAGCCTAATAAGAAAACTCCTGTGTTTACCAATGGACATACCACGGCTGCTGCAATGACCGCCGCATAACGGTTGTGCTTTTCTAAAAGCTTATAAACCAATCCGGAAAATGCACCGCAAGCAATTCCTTTTGCAAGCACCGTCAGAATGGTACCGGGAACATTGACCGCTAAAAATGCTGCGGCATCGCCACTCATCAAAACGGCAAGTCCGAAAACGAGTCCCAGCCATGCCCCTGCCCATACTCCGCAGGTTGCAGTTCCGACAACAATCGGAATCAGCACCAGAGAAATGGAGAACTGACCGAAACGGATGGATGCGCCCATCAACTGCAACAATAAAACAAGTGCAGTCATAATCGCACAAAGCACGATTACCTTGGTGGACATTTTGTTTGTGTTTTTCATATAAATTACCTCCTGCTACTGCTCCCTTGCGGGATGCAATGCTTATTTTCTTTATTATACATCGTAGAAATTCAGATGTCAATTATTTTTTTCAAATGTTTCATTTATAAGAATAAAAAAATAAAATAAAACAATTGTGCCTTTTTGTGTCGTATCTGCAAAAAATATTGTCCGATAGTGCAAATATTTTGCTATCAGCTTTTTGTATAATAAAGACATAAGATGATTTTGCAGAGAGTGAGGAAAACAAAATGAGAGTGATTGTTTGTAATGATTATGATGAAATGTCAAAAAAGGCCGCAAAGCTGGTCGCAAGTCAGATTAATTTAAAGCCGAACTGTGTTTTAGGTCTTGCGACCGGCTCAACACCGGTGGGAATGTACCAAGAGCTTGCAAATCTGAATCATGCAGGAGAAGTGGATTTCTCCGAGGTGGTCAGCTTTAATCTGGACGAATACTATCCAATCAGCAGAGAAAATAATCAAAGCTATTATTATTTTATGCAGCAACAACTGTTTTCCAAAGTAAATATCAAGCCGGAGCGGACACATATTCCAAACGGCGAAGTAGAAGATCCGGACGAAGAGTGCAAGCGCTATGAAGCATTGATTCAGGAGCATGGCGGGATTGATTTGCAGATTCTCGGCATCGGGCAAAACGGTCATATTGGCTTTAACGAACCGGATGAGAACTTAAATTCTTTAACACATCTGACCGACCTGACCGAAAGCACAATTGAAGCAAACTCCCGTTTCTTCCAATCCAAGAGCGAGGTGCCGACCAAAGCACTTACCATGGGCATGGCTACGATTTTAAAATCTAAAAAAATTGTGCTTTTAGCAAGCGGTCGTGCAAAGCATAAAGTGGTTGCAGAGCTTTTGACCAGCGATATCAATACCGGTATCCCGGCAACCATGTTAAAGGTACATCCGGATGTCGTGCTGATTTGTGATAAGGAAGCATATTCGAGTATGTATCTTGGTGTGGATATTGGCGGTAGTAGTGTGAAATTCGGCATCATTGACGAAGAATATAATCTGATTTATAAGGACAGTATCCCGACCCGGATTTCTCAGCCGGCAGAAGTGATTGCCGACGATATTGCAAAGATGTGCAAAAAAATCATGGCAAAATATCCGATTGTAGGGATTGGTGTCGGTGCACCGGGAAGCATCTCCGGAAAAATCATCACAGAAGCATCCAATTTACCCTTCCGGGATTTCCCGTTAGCAGAAATATTGGAAAAAGAGCTGGGCATTCCGGTAGAACTGAACAATGATGCAAACTGTGCGGCTCTGGCAGAGGCAACCATCGGCACAAAAGCAAAGAATATGCTTATGATTACCCTGGGTACTGGAATCGGTGGCGGTATTGTGATTGACAGAAAGATTTATTCCGGCTTAGGCGATGCCGGAGAAATCGGACATATGTGCATTCAGGCTGACGGCATTTTATGCCCATGCGGACAACGTGGTTGTTGGGAAAAATACGCCTCGGTTTCTGCATTGGTTGAACAGATGCAGGCGGCGGCAAAGGAAAACAAGGACAGTCTTTTGTATCAGATGATTCAGGAAAATCATGAGATGGTAGACGGAAAACTGATTTTCTCAGCAATCAAGCAGGGCTGTGAGGTTGCAAAAGCAGTATTTGATAAGTATCTGGATTGGCTGACGGTTGGAATCCGCAATGTCATTATGATTTTCCGTCCCGAAACGGTTGTGCTTGCGGGTGGAATTACAACGGAAAAGGAACTGCTTTTAAAACCGTTGATTGAACGGGTTGCATCCGATGTTCCGATTAAGATTTCTAAATTACAAAGCGATGCCGGTGTGGTTGGCGCAGCATTGCTTGCAAGAGATTAATTTCTTTTTGCTTTACTTCCAATAAAGTGTGAAAGAGGCTTTCCGGAGTGGAAAGCCTCTTTTTTGGCGGTATAGAGAAGATATTCAAAAAGCGTATGATGGGTAGATTACTTTATGATAACAACCTCTTGGACAACGTCCTTATAGATTTTTACGAATACTCTGTTTCCTTCGTCTGCATCGAATGCCTGGATATCGCCTGCTGTTGCAACAGTTACCGGATTCTTGGTCTTCGTAGAATCTACACTGTATACGATTACGTCGGAAGGAAGCTGAATGTTCAACACTTCGCCGTCGTTTACAGTCACGTTGATAGAGCCTGTGAACTTCTTGGAAACCTTACCGTAGATAATGTCTAAGTTTTCTACCGGAGTTTCCTGCTTTTCGGTTGTCTTGGTCTGAATGTCCATCAATACTCTGATGTTTACAATCTCGCCCTTTGCGTTGGTCTTATACTGGATGATATCACCTGCCTGCAATGCCTTTGCTTCACCCTTTACTAAGATGCCCTGTTCCTCTGCATTTACCTGAACTTCCTTACCGCCCTGCAGAGCGAAGAGTCTGTCGGTGATTTCATCGTCTGCGTTGGTGGAAGAAACAACCTTCTGAACTACTGCAATTGCAGAGTCTGCATTGGTCTGGAATGCCGCATTGGTCACGACAATTGCTTTTGCAGCGAAATCTTCTGTTCTGTCGAATACAATCACATTGTATTTCTGTTCATCCTCGAACATATCCAAAGATGCAATGCTATAGTCGGTAGAGCCTTCCGGAATATCGAAGATGATGGTGTCTGCAGTAATTTTTACATTGCCGATTTTGTTAAGCTTTGCGTTGAATACTGCATTTTCCAGCTTATAGTTCATGGTAAAGGTATCCTCATCTGCCGCACCGGTTGCCGTGTTGTCCTTTGCTGTGTGAATGGATACAATCTTACCGTCAGAGTTTGTGCTGTAGGTGATTAACTGCTTCACGGTCTGACCGTCCTTTTGCAGTTGTTCTACAACATCAATTGCACGGTTACCGCTCTTTCCGTTGAAACGGATTTTCTCGGTTGCCTGCAGGGTAACTTCCTTACCTTCCTTGGTAAAGAGCTTGAATTCTGCAGTTTCGTCGGTGGTGATATTTGCATAAGCCTTAATCAGGTATGCATAGTTTCCGGTTACCCGGGCAGTGGTGTCGATTGCCGCAACCTTACCCTCAACGTCCAGATAGAACACACCCTCTGTACCGATGGTGATGCTGTTCGGGTAGTTTGCCGCCAGCTTGTATTCTTCACCGTTGATGAAGAAGCCATCACCAGACATACCGGTGATTTTTCCTTCAACCGATTTGTTGGTTACGATAATGTCATAGAACTGCTTATCCTTACTTGCTGCGATTGAAAGAACGTCAAATTCTTTTAAATCACTCAATTTCAATGTTTCCAAACCTCTCTTGATGGTGAAGATTAAATCCTCATCCTCCTCCTTGTCAAGCTTTAAGGTCGGAGCGTTATATTTGTCTACAATCTTATTGGTTGCAGTCACTTCTTCTACAACCATGTTGGTATATTCTGTTACAAATACGATGTCGTATTTTCCGTTTCTGTCGGTGTCAAGCACCACGATTTTACCCGATTTATCCTTCAGGTTCATCAATTCTGCAGAAATCGGTTCGTATTTTCCGTTGTAAATCATGATTGCATCTGTTTCGAGTGTAACGGAAGATGCCTTATTATCAGTTTCCTTTTTGAAATATTCCAAAACATAAGCATCATTCTTTAAGGTTACCGATTCAAACAAATCTGCAGTCATGGAAACGGTTACGTTCTTATCCTTTTGCGGAATTGCAAGAATCAATTCCTTGGAACCGCTGTCTGTTTCCTGCACATAGTAATCTACATTGTGACCGAACAGGTTATTGAAGTTTTCTCTCGTATCAAAGATAGAATCCCCGATTTTAATCTGACCGCTTGTCAGATTGGATGCACCCTCTAAGCTTGTGCTTTCAATCGCAACAATCTGACCGGATGCCTTTGTGGTGTTGAGCTTATCCTTCAAAAGTGTTTTTTCGGTTACTTCATATTTCGGATTTTCGCCGAACTCGGTCAATTCCATAAGCTTTACTTCCAAAGAGTTGTTTACCAGAACAGCAACATCACCTCTGGAAATTTCACTGTTTGCAGTATTTGCAATGCCCTTGCTCATGCCGTTGTCAGAGCCGACTACCAGATATCCCTGCGGGAAGCCACCCTTATTTTGTGCCGATTTTTCATAACCCAATGCACGCACAAAGATTGTCATTGCTTCAGCATAGGTGATTTTATCGTCCGGACGGAAGTTACCCTTTTCGTCACCGATTACAATTTTCTGGGATGTTGCAAGGTTGATATAACCGTTTGCCCAGTGATTTGACGGTACATCCGGGAACTTAGATAAACCGGTTGCCGCCGCTGCAGCATCCTCCAAGCCCAATGCGTGAATGACCATCTTGGTCACCTCGGAACGAATGATGGTATCACCCGGACGGAAGTTTCCGTCACCGTCACCAACCATAATTCCCAATGCCGCAAGTACCTGAATCGGATTTTCGTAACGTGTTCCTGCTACGTCACCCGGAACCGCCGCAAATGCACCCATAGAGGATGCCAGCGCCGCTGTTGTCAGCACACTTGCAATCATCTTGTTGAAACCTTTCATAGATTTGCCTCCTTTTAACATTTCGTCATCTTGTGCAAAGCCGGATGTGTTTCCGGTGCAAGCCTCATTTTGCACATTCAGACTTCCTATAATACCTATATGGTTTACATAATATTTTTTAAAAATCAAAAAAATAAAATATTTTCCTTTGTTTTAAAATATTATGTCAACCACAATCCCTATGATACACGATTTTATTCCGGATTGCAAGCTGTAATTTTTGGAAATCTTAATTTTTGACCAAAACGTAACAAAAGAAGATGTTTAAAACCAAGGCTTTAAACATCTTCTGAACGTCATATTACTTCATAAAAATAAATTTTTGCAGTGCGTCTGGTCGCAATCCGGACGGGGAATCCGTTTTCAATCAATTCTTTTCCGTCAAATTCCTGCACAGAATTATCATCTGCATCGGTGAAACGATATCTTCGGTCTGCAGAAATACCCGCAAGCGGATAAACCGATTCGCAAACTGCAGATTTCGGGCGGCGGAAGACCTGCACCATACCATCATCCGATTCCGGGCGGTTATATTGTACCGCACACCAGCAATCCATTTTGTCAGAAATTTCTGTTAACGGATACATATCGGCTAAGAAATAAGGACGAACCTTCAGATATTCCTGCATACACTTTTTTAGAATTTCCATTTTTTCCACATCATCTCCAAAGGTATTCCGTTCGGAGAAGGTGTAGTTAGTCGTCATTGCAGGTGCATAGGAGCTTCGAATCTGATAAACATCATAATTTCTACCTGCACTGGTTCCGGAATAAGGTAACCAGGTGGAATAGGTGATATTATGATTCTGAGAATACTCCGGTGGGAAATTTGCCGGGCACTGCGCATCACTTCTCCAAAGCGGTATGCTACGACGCATGGTTTCGATATCAATTCTTCTGCCACCACCGGCACAGTTATCAATTAAGAGATGCGGAAACCGTTCCAAAAGTGTATCCCAGAACCGGTAAAAGCCCATGACATATTTGATTTCGGTAATTCCCTTTCGATAGGGGGCATCGTGACGACGCCAAAATTCTATGGGTTCAAAATTGAAATCCTGACGGAAGCAGGAAACATGAAGCTCTTGAATCAAATCTGACATTGTTTCTACGCAGTAATCCCATGCCTGTGGATTTCCGAGGTTTAACATTCTGTTTTCATCCTCTTCAGTCGGAGAATCCAGAAAATATTCCGGATGCTGACTCACAATCGGCATATTCAGACAAACTCGTTCCGGCTCAAACCAGAGCAGGAATTTTTTGCCGGTTTTTTCAATTTCTGCCACAACATCCTGCAATGCATTCGGATGGTGATTTGGGTTGACTCTCCAGTCTCCGGTATACGCATACCAGTCACCCTCATATTCATCCGGAGATTCTTCTGTACCCGTTCCATACCAGCCTGCATCCATCCAAAAATATTCAAACGGCAGGTTATGTTCTGCCACTGCCTTAATTCTTTCGATTGCACCTTGCGAAGACATACCGCCCCACAGTCCTGCACAAAACGGCGGTTTTTCCTCCCTTCCGGGTTGCCCGATCAAGGAAAAGTGGTCTTTTACCAATCTGCGCCATTTGTTTTGTGATTCAACGATACTACCGATGTAAGGCATCAAAACAATAGAAGAGGTTCTGATTTTCTCACCGGGATAAAGCATAAAATTTGTATCTTCAACTTTTGTCTGAACCCGTATCCCCGAATCGGTGCGAGTGAATTTTGCAAACCATTGTCCACTCCAACCAATTGCGCCGATGTATCCCTTTCCCTGACGATGAATATTGAAAAACGGAGCCGTACTCTTGCTGGAGGAATGTCCGTTATTGGCATGATATTCCTTGACCTGTCCCGGAAAAATGTGGTTGACAATGTCATGAACGGTTTCTATATTGTCCTCTGCGGTGTAAAAATCGTACAAAGTATTGTCCGAGCCTCTTGGAACTAAAATTTTAGTTGCTTTTTCCGGATCAGGCAGATATGCAGTCCATGCCGCCGGGGCATCTTCTTCCAAGGGAAATTCACAGTCACAATCCCATAAATCCGAAATAATGGAGGTGGGCCGGTCGGAAATATTCTCCAACCAGCTTACCCATTCATAGGCACCATAATCTGTATATTTTTTTGCAATGTTTGTAAGCTTTAAGCCATTTTCAAGAATGTAGACAGTAATCAGTTCGTTTCCTTGCTCTTTCACTTCCTTTTTTAACATACAATCCTTAAAATTTTTACCATTGTACAAAAAGGAAATACGCGGTACATCCGTTAAAAATTTCATATCATAACCTCTTTATATTTTTTCGTAGAAGTAAACCTTTGCGGTCCGTCTGGTTGCAATCCGAACAGGGAAACCGTTTTCAATCAATTCTTTTCCGTCAAATTCCTGCACAGAGTTGTCATCCGCATCGGTGAAGCGGTATCTGCAATCAGCAGAAATTCCACTCAACGGATAGGTTGATTCGGTGATAGGAGACTTCGGACGGCGGAATACCTGCACAATGCCGTCATCCGATTCCGGACGGTAGTATTGTACTGCACACCAGGTATCCATCTTATGCGAAACCTCACAAAGCGGATAGATATCGCCCTGCAGATACGGACGAACCTTTAAATATTCATCGGCACAACGCTTTAAAAATGCCATCTTTTCCGGATCGTCACCAAAGCTATCCCGTTCCGAGAAGGTGTTCTGTGTCATGATGCCGGGTGCATAGGTACTGCGGAAGCGGTAGATATCATAGCCTCTGCCGGTACCGGTACCGGAGTAGGGCATCCAGCAAGAGTAGGAAATGTTATGGTTTTGGGAGTATTCCGGCTGATGATTTGCAGAGCATTGTGCATCACTTCTCCAGAGCGGCACACTACGGCGAAGGGTTTCGATATCAATTCTTCTGCCGCCGCTTGCGCAGTTATCAATCATCAGATTCGGGAACCGTTCCAAAAGCGAATCCCAAAGCTGATAAAGTCCCATGATGTGCTTGATTTCGGTGATACCACGACGGTGGGTACTATCGTTGTTTCTCCAGTAGGACAGCGGTTCAAAGTTAAAGTCCTGACGGTACCAGGAAAGATTTAACTCCTGAATTAGACCGGAAAGTGTTTCCAAAAGATAGGACAACGCATCCGGGTTCCCGAGGTTTAAGAGTCTGTTTCCGTCATTGATGTGCGGAGAATCGAGGAAATATTCCGGATGCTCTCCGAAAATCGGGGTATGTGTCAGCACACGTTCCGGCTCAAACCAGAGCAGGAACTTTTTCCCTGCCTTTTTAATTTCAGAAACCACATCCTGCAATTGGTCGGGATGATGATACGGATTGATTCTCCAGTCGCCGGTGTAGCTACCCCAGTCGCCTTCAAATTCATCCGGACATTCACGTGTATCTGTACCGTACCAGCCTGCATCCATCCAGTAGCAGTCAAAGGGAATCTCATTTTCTTCACACGCCTTGATTCTGTCAAGCACGCCTTTTGTGGACATTCCGCCCCAGATGCCTGCACAAAACGGCGGATTGGTGTCTCTTCCGGGCTTGCCGATTAAGGAGAAATGGTCTCTTACCAGTCTGCGCCATTTGTTTTGTGAGTCGATGATACTGCCGGTGTAGGGCATAATCACAACCGAAGAGGTTCTGATTTTCTCGCCCGGGTAGAGCAGGAAATGTGTATCCTCAATTTTGGATTGTATCCGCATTCCGTAATCGGTACGGGTGAATTTTGCATTCCATTGACCGGTCCAGCCGATTGCAACAATGAAGCCTGCTCCCTGACGGTGCACATTGAAAAACGGTGCAACATCCCCATTTGCACCACGTCCGCCGCTGGTCTGATAGTCTTTGGTCTGACCGGGGAAAATATAGTGTGTTGTAGCAGATTCATCTGCTGTGGGACAAAAATCATACAGATGACAGGTAGCACCATGCGGAACATAAATTCTTGTTACCTTTTCCGGATCGGGCTGATAGGCTGTCCATCTTGCAGGTTCATCCTGCTCCATCGGAAGCTCACAGTCACAGTCCCAAAGCTCGGAAACAACCTGGGTGGGATGCTCTGAGGTGTTTTCTAACCAGTTCACCCATTCGTAGGCACCGTATTTGTCATATTTTTTTGCAATGTTCGTAAGCTTTAAGCCATTTTCAAAGGTGTAAACAGTAATGAGCTCATTTTCGTTTTCTGTAACTGTCCTTTCAAACGTACAATCCAGAAAGCTTTTTCCTCCGTATAAAAAGGAGATGCGGGGGTTGTTTTTTAAAAAGTTCATGGTAAATACCTCCTGAAAATATTTTTATAGGAACATACAGGTTCCGATAAAACAAAGAATAATGCCTGCCCATTGACGGGAGGAGAGCTTTTCCCGGAAAGCAAGCATACTTGCAAATCCGGTAAAAATGATACTACCACCGGTAATAATCGGGTAAAGAACGGTCGCCGGCAAATTTTTTGCGCCGTTTAACTGCAAAATTGAAGAAAGACCGGCAATCAGAACAGAACCAATGATAACCGGGAGTACGCTTCCAAGCTTGGGAAGCGGTTCCTTTTCCTTGGATTTTGCTTGATAGATAAACAGCATCGGGAAACAGAATATCATTTTTGCAACACTATTTAACAGAGAAAATTCTGTAGTACCGACTGCGTGATGTGTGGTATCAATCTGATGCATTTTGAACAACACACTAACAAAGCCATTCAGAACAAAAATTGCCGAGCAAAGCAGCAGCTGCTTTTTATCCGGACGTGCCTCACCGCTATTGGAGAGTACCATGGATGCAAAGATAGCAATCAATCCAACCGTTCGCAGAATCGAAAATGTCTCATCCAGGAAAATCAATCCCCATATGTACGGAACCGTCATACCGCCTGCCATCAAAAACAAGGTACAAATGGCAAGATTTCCCGTTTTGAGAATTTTAAACCGAATCAAGCTATAGAGTGTAACCAGCAAAGATGCCCCGAATCCCATCAGGAATGAAAAATGGGAATAGGCAAACGAGAAACCGTTTAAGCACCAGAAGTAAATCGTTGAGCAGACACTTGCAACCGCATTGAAGAACAAGCCGGCAACAATGGATGAACCTGCCTTTTTCTGATACACCTTTGCAAAGGAGAAATCCACAGCAAGTAAAATCGTTGAAAGTATGATCATCAAATAGTCTTTCATAAAACAAAATCCTTTCATGCCATTATATTTCTATTTTAACATAAAATTTTTCCTATTTCTATTGACGATTCACCAAAAAACATGATATAATCACCAAAAATGGAGGTGGTGATATGCAATCCAATCGGTTGAAGTGCAAGGGGCTTGCGCCGTTTGAGTTTTTTATCAACCATAGTTCGTTGACAATGGCATCAGCTTTGAACCAGCATGACTCCCACATTCATCCGGAATGTGAGATTTATCTGAATTTAAGCGGGGATGTTTCCTTTATGGTGGAGGATAAAATTTATCCGGTTTCGAGAGGAAGTGTCATTGTTACACGCCCTTACGAGTACCACCATTGTATCTATCATAGTAACGCATTGCATGACCATTACTGGATTTTGTTTTCCTCCGAGGGGAATGAACATTTGTTGAGGTCTTTTTTCCAGCGGGAACGGGGGGAAGGAAATTTAATTATATTAGAGGAACAGGCTTTGGAAAAAGTGCTTGAACTCTGTGACCGTTTTATCGAAAAAAAGGCTACCGAGCTTGGCAGGCAAATCGACTTTTTGCAGTTGATTGAGCTTCTGGATGCAGGAGAACACAGCACCTTGCAAGAGGATACACTCAAGCTCCCGGGGGATGTTTTGTTTGCAATGGACTACATGGAAGAACATCTTGCCGAGCCAATCCGGATGGAGGAGCTGGCAAAGCTTGCCCATGTGAGCATCAACACCCTGGAACGACATTTCCGTGAAAGCTTGCAGGATACCCCGACTGCAATCCTCCGCAGAAAACGTCTGATTCGTGCATCCGAGCTTTTGAGAAAGGGAAAAAGCGTTCTGGAAGCGTGTGAAATAAGCGGTTTTTCGGACTACTCCAATTTTATCGCCTTATTCCGAAAACAGTTTGAGATTACACCGCTACAGTATCAGAAATTATTCCGATAAAAATAATCACTGTCCGTTTTATCACCCACATAACCTGATAGAATAAAAGCAGAAAGAACAAATGAAATTCAAAGTGGAGGTAGAACAATGGCTTTTTATGATTGGAATCAAAACGGGAAAAAAGATATGCAGGATGACTATTTAGAGTACAAAATTTATCAGGAATCGACCAAAAACAATCAGGCATCAGGAAGCGGAAGCCATGCAAGCGGTGGTGGATGTCTTATGTTTGTGATTGTTCTGTTCATTATCGGGATTTTATCGAACTTAAGATAACGAAAAAAAGATGGGATTGCTGCGTTAAACGAATATTGTGTAAAATAAAATATACACAAAAATATTTAACGCAACAGCCTCATCTTTTTTTGATTAAGCTAATGTAAATAATCCGCCAGTGACAGCAAAGTAAATCAGCACTAAAATTCCAAGCACAATCCGGTAATAGCCGAATGCCACAAAATTATGCTTGCGGATATAGCCGACCAGAAAACGGATTGCCGCTAAAGAAACCAGATAGGAAACTGCCG
>SVJN01000022.1:5493-25188 GCA_015068965.1 Oscillospiraceae bacterium | reverse complement strand
CAACCGTTGCAGCGGTATACAAGCTTTCAAATGCGAGGTACTCTTCAGCCTTTGCAATTGTTTTCTTTGCAGCAATTTCTGTCTCACCATTTGCAGCAGTACCGAAAATCAACACCTCTGCCGGTCTCATCTGATAACAACCGTAAGCAGTTTCACCAATTGTAACGCCTCCCGATTTCTGCATTTTTACATCAATATAGCGGGCATCTTTTGTTGCAAAGGTAGCAACAGCTCTTTCAAAAACATTATCCTTCCCAGAAGCTGCATCTGCCTCCGAGATGGTACACGGAGAATTTCCGGTCCAGACCTGAACCATGGAATCCTCTGTCTCACCTGCCCACACTTCGATTGCACCAACCTTCCAGATGTGGAAATTCTGTCCACGGGTATGCTCCCAGACATCTACCTGAGAAACACTATATACACCGCCTAAGTCAAAGCGAGCAACCGCTTGTGTACCATATCCCCACTTGCTCCATGTTGTTGTCAGGTTTCCGCCAGTCTGTAAATTACCGCTGTTTAACTTTCTCACTGAAACATTTCCCATTTGACCGGGATCCGGACCAAAGGAATCATACACAATTATTTCAGAATCACCTGCGATAAATTCATAATCCGCACCGGTATCAGCGATTTCAAAACTCATCCCTAAATCAGAATAAAGTGCTTTGTCTGCACCTGTTAAAGCATTGCCACTCAAGAGATATAGAGTCTCTGATTTGTCTGCGCTTGCGGGAGAAATCAATGATGCAGACAAAATGAAAGCAATTATGCTACAAATGCAAAAAGTTGGAGAAATAAATTTTTTTGTCAAATTAAAACACATCCTTTTTTTAGTATTTATGACATTTACTGAATGTCATAAATGTATTGTAACATAGTATAATAAATTTGTCAAGCAGTGAATGTCAAAATGGAGGGTGCTATGTTTAAAAACAAAACAAATTCCGGAAGAAATAATATTTGCGGAGAAAAGATTTCTCAGTTGAGAAAGCAACAGCATCCGAGGATGTCACAGAGAGCTTTAGCAGATAAATTGCAATTGTTGGGGATTGATGTTGATAAAAATGCAATCCAGCGAATTGAAAGTGGTCAACGGTTTGTGACTGATTTGGAATTGGTAGCATTGGCAAAAATTTTTGGTATTACCTGTGATGATTTAATTGCACATTATAGATTTTGAAATAAAAAATTGTTTATGAGGTTGAGACTGTTGTGTAAAACATTTTTGTGTATATTTTATTCAAAATTGTAGGACGGATACCCACGGCCGCCCAAATTGCGGGGGAGAGGCATGGTCCCTACGGGAAAATGAATTTTTATACACGATATGCGTTTAACATAACAGTCTCAGCTATTTATTTTTGGAAAAGACTTTTTTATAAAGATATTACTGTTTACAGTCTGATTACAACATAAATGTTGTAAATTCCTATATAATAAAAAGAAAAGCTGGATTTTACCGAACCGGCCGGAGGAAATTTCGGATGGAGTCAATCCCTTCCGGGAGAAATATATGGACGAAAAATATCCCGGAATCCGGGACGGAGAATATCAGAAAAAATAATACAAAACGAAGCTGCTGCGTGATGCAACAGCTTCGCTTTGTATTATTTAGAAGTAAACTTGTTTAATAACACCATAATCAGAATCATTACCAGGGTACCTACGAAGATTCCGAGCATACCCTTTCCCATAATCATCAGGGATTGTTCTACTGCTGTCCAGTCAATTGAAAACATATCAAAAACCTCCTCAAATCATTCTCAGAACGATATTCAAAATCAAACCGCCGGCAAGCACCGATGCAATCTGACCGGATACATTAACACCGATGGAGTGCATCAGGAGGAAGTTCTGATTATCCTCTGCCAGACCTAACTTATGAACCACACGTGCAGACATCGGGAATGCAGAAATACCTGCCGCACCAATCATCGGATTGATTTTCTTCTTCAAGAAAATGTTTAAAATCTTTGCAAAGAGGACACCGCCTGCAGTATCAAAGATAAATGCAACCAGACCAAGTCCGATAATCAGGATGGTGTCTATGGTTAAGAATGCATCAGCCTGCATCTTGAATGCGATGGTGATACCTAAAATCAAGGTAACAAGATTTGCAAGCACCTTTTGTGCAGTTTCGGATAAGGAATCCAAAACGCCGCATTCACGGATTAAGTTACCAAACATCAAAAATCCAATCAGCGCAACGCTCTGCGGTGCAATCAGACCGGTTACAACGGTAATCAGAATCGGGAACAGAATTTTTGTGGTTTTAGAAACCGAAACCGGCTCGTAAGGCATCCGGATTAAACGTTCCTTTTTTGTGGTCATGAGCTTGATAATCGGCGGTTGGATAATCGGTACCAATGCCATGTAAGAATATGCCGCCACAATAATTGCACCGATATAATTCGATTGCAGGGTGTTTGCTACGAAGATAGAGGTCGGGCCGTCTGCCGCACCAATGATTGCGATAGATGCCGCATCCTTCAAGTCAAAGCCGAGCATGGATGCAACAAACAGGGTAAAGAAGATACCAAACTGTGCCGCTGCACCAAAGAGCATCAGCTTCGGATTAGAAAGCAGAGGACCAAAGTCAATCATTGCACCGATTCCGATGAAGAGTAACAACGGGAAAAGTTCGTTTGCAATACCTGCATTAAATAAAGTTTCTACTGTTTCCACCGCACCCGAGAAGGGGAGGTTCACTAAAATTGCACCGAAGCCCATCGGCAAAAGCAGAGTCGGCTCCATTTCCTTTTTGATTGCGAGGTAAATCAGGATTCCGCCGATTACCCACATCACAAGCTGCTGCCATTGAATTGCAAGCAGATTTTCGTAAAGAATTTCCATTTTTTTCATCCTTTCTTTTTTGGGGAGAGATTGCAAAAAAAATAAGACTTTTATGGATTTCCACCATAAAAGTCTTGCTGTTTCATTCAAACGCGGATTCTATCAGAATCGTAATGACGCGGCTTGACGCAGTTTTTCTGCCAGCTACTCCCTTTTATCCATATTATTATACAAGAAAATTTTCAAAAAGTAAAGTCTTTTTTGAAAATTTATGGATTTTTGGGAAAATTTATACGTCATACCTTACGGAGATGGGGATTCGGATTCCGGAAAGAGGACACGGATTCGGGTTCCCTCTCCAAGCTGGCTATTGACATCAATTACCGCATTGTGACAACGTGCAATGTGCTTTACAATCGAAAGTCCCAGTCCGGTTCCGTTCACATTTTTTGAACGACTCTTATCTACACGGAAGAAGCGTTCAAAAATTCGTGGCTGATCCTCTGTGGGGATTCCGATGCCAGTGTCGGTCACGCAGATGCAGTATGGGCTGATTTCGACCGAAAGCAAACCGTTTTCCTTATTATATTTGATTGCATTGTCGCAAAGATTATAAACCAGCTCGGCAATCTGAATCGGGTCGCCTGCAATGATACTGTCTGCACCGGAAAGTGAGGTGCGGATGCCTTTTGCCTCTGCCTGCGGTTCCAACCGTTCCAAAACCTCTTTTGCCGTTTGCAGAAGGGAAACCGGTTGTTTTTGCGCATCGGGTGATTGCTCGTCTAAATGCGAAAGCTTGATAATATCCTCAATTAATGTAATCAGTCGGGCGGTTTCCTTTTCAATTTTTTTGGTAAATTCCTGCACATCCTCCGGTTTTGCAAGACCCCGGTTGATAATCTGTGAATAGCCTAAAATTGTAGTAATCGGTGTTTTTAATTCGTGCGAGACGTTAGCGGAGAATTCCTTTCGCATTTGCTCGGCTTCTAACTGTTGTGTGGTGTCGAACATCAGAAGAATCACACCCGTTACAATGTCCTGCTCAAAGACCGGACTGAAGAAAATCCGATAATTCCGTCCGCCGGAATACCAGTCGGTCATGTCCTTGTTGCCTGAGAGGGCGAAGGTGAGATGCTCTGAGAGTGTTTTGTCGGCACAAAGATTGGAAAAGCTTTTGTGTATGACCTCGGTTTCGGGTGCGGAGAAAATTGATAATGCACTCTGATTTACCGATAGCACCGTTGCTTCCCGGTCTAAGACGACTAACCCCTCGCTCATATTTTCGCTGACTGCCTGTAAGCGGAGCTTTTGCCGGGTGACTCGCTCGGTCTGATACTGGATTTCGTCTTTTTGTGTGGCGATTAAATCCAGCATTGGCTTCAACTCCGGATAAATCTCCTGCCGATGTGGACCGGTTGGATTTAACTGCCGGATAGGATGCATGATATGTTCAATAAACAGGCAGGCAAGCCGATTACTGAGCAGATAAATCAAAACCAGTAAAAAAAGCACCGGCAGCAGGAAATTCCAAAGGGTAGAAAGTGGGCGGTAGTGTGCCGGATAAAAGGATAAAACCTTGCCACCCGGAAGTGAATAGGAGTAAAAATGCGGTGTGGTGTGAGCTGTTGTTGCTTTACTCCGGAACACAATCTGTGTTCCCTCGGATAGTGTAATGGCATAGTCGGGAAATTCTGCTTCAATAGAAGCCAATGCTGCCTTGATGTCAGTTGCATGGCTAAGTGTTTGTGCAATCAGCGCACCATTTTTTCTTGCTTCAGATTTTGTGTGCAAAATAAAGGCGTAATCATAGATTGTGGCAGTAAAAACAGCGGTCAGAATCAGTACAAGCAGACATAAAACCCGCATACTCCAATGAATTCGCTTCTGCATAATATCACCCGACCTTGTAGCCGACGTTGCGGACAGTTTCGATATATTCTCCGCAAGCACCGAGCTTCTGTCGAAGTGTCCGGATGTGGACGTCCACCGTTCGGGTTTCGCCCTCGAAATCAACGCCCCAGATTTTGTTCATCAGCTTATCCCGGGAAAATACCAGCCCCGGGTTGGATAAAAAGAGTGTCAGCAGTTCAAATTCCTTGAAGGTGAGCACTATCTCCTCGCCGGCGGCGGTTACCCTTCTGCTGTTGCGGTCTAAACAGATTTCCCGATAGGAGATGCTGTCGCTCTCCTGCTTGCTTTCGCATCGCCGAAGCACTGCGTTGACTCTGGAAATCAACTCCATAATATCAAACGGCTTGGTGATATAGTCATCTGCACCGCTATCAAGTCCCTTAATTTTGTCCATGCGGTCAGATTTTGCGGTCAGCATAATTACAGGAATAGAATCGGTTTGAGTTTCAGATTTAAGCTCCTTTAAAATCTGCATTCCGTCCCGGTCGGGGAGCATGATGTCTAAAAGCACTAAAGATGGAAGGTCTTCCGATAGTGCCTGAAAAAAGTCAGAGGCATTGGAAAATCCGCGCACAGAAAATCCCATCTGTTGCAGAGTGTATTCTAAAAGCTCACGGATGTTTGCATCATCCTCCACGCAGTAAATCAGTTTCATTGGTTTGTACGCTCCTTTTTGCATCGTCTGATTCTATTTTACTACATTTTCCGCACTTTTTCAAGTCCTTTTGCTAAAAGCGGAAGTTCTGATTTTGATGGCAGATTGCACATGAACCAAAAGGGTTTTGGATAAATTTTCAAAAAGTCTGCTGATTTGTAAAAATTTTAGTAGACTTTTTGCGTGTTTTCGTATAAAATAGAAGTAACACCGTATCCGATACCGGAGGAGAAGGAGGATTTTGAAACAATGAGTCATCAGAATTTTACAGAATATTTCGGATGTAATGTTTTTAATGATGCCGTTATGGAGGAGCGTTTGCCCAAGGATGTGTACAAACGTCTGCGCAAAACCATTGACGAGGGAAAGGTTCTGGACGAGGCGATTGCAGATGTGGTTGCAAATGCGATGATGCAATGGGCGATGGAACGTGGTGCAACGCATTACACACACTGGTTCCAGCCGCTGACCGGCATTACGGCAGAAAAGCATGATTCCTTTATTGTGAATAAACCGAATCACAAGGCGATTTGCGAATTTTCAGGAAAGGCTTTGATTAAGGGGGAGCCGGATGCTTCGTCCTTCCCGTCGGGTGGCTTGCGTGCGACCTTTGAGGCAAGAGGCTACACCGCATGGGATTGTACTTCTCCGGCATTTTTAAAGGAGGATAAATCGGGCGTTACACTTTGTATCCCGACCGCATTCTGTGCCTATACCGGCGTAGCCTTAGATAAGAAAACACCGCTTCTGCGTTCAGTAGAGGCGCTCAATACACAAGCCTTGCGTGTGCTCAGACATTTAGGCAACAAGAGTGCAAAGCGGGTAGAGGCAAGTGTCGGTGCAGAGCAGGAATATTTTCTGGTTGACCGTGAGCTGTGTGCAAAGCGACTGGATCTGACCTTTACCGGCAGAACCTTGTTTGGTGCAATGCCGCCCAAAGGTCAGGAAATGGATGACCACTATTTCGGAACACTCAAGGAGCGGGTTGCGCAGTTCATGAAGGAAGTGGACGAGGAGTTATGGAAGTTAGGCGTTTACGCAAAAACCAAGCATAACGAGGCGGCACCGGCTCAGCATGAGCTTGCACCGATTTATGATAATGTAAATTTAGCAACCGACCACAATCAGCTGGTAATGGAGACCATGCGAAGAGTGGCAAAACGTCATAACTTCTCTTGTCTGTTGCACGAAAAGCCGTTTCGTGGGGTAAATGGTTCGGGTAAGCATAATAACTGGTCGGTAACAACCGATAAGGGCGAAAATCTGTTAAGCCCAGGCAAGAATCCACAGGAGAATCTGAGCTTTTTGGTGTTCTGCTGTGCTGTAATTCAGGCTGTGGATGAGCATGCGGCACTTTTGCGTGCATCCGCCGCAAATGCTGGCAACGACCATCGTTTGGGTGGCAATGAAGCACCGCCTGCGATTATTTCGATGTATTTCGGAGACCCGATTACTAATCTTTTAAAGAATATTGCCAAGGACAGCGAGCAGGAAGCAGGCGTTCAGGAACGACTGGATATGGGTGTTGCAACTCTGCCGGATTTGTTGCTGGATGATGCGGACAGAAACCGTACCTCTCCCTTTGCCTTTACCGGAAACAAGTTTGAGTTCCGTATGGTTGGCTCATCTGCATCCATTGCAGGACCGAACACCGTGTTGAATTCCATTGTGGCGGACAGTCTTTCCAAAATTGCAGACCGCATGGACAACATGAAGGATGTCAAAAAAGAACTTCCGTCTTTGTTGGCAGAAATTATCCGGGAGCATGGCAGGGTTATCTTCAACGGAAACAGCTATTCCAAGGAATGGGAGGAAGAAGCAGAACGTCGTGGACTTCCGAATGTGAAAAATAGCGTAGATGCATATGCGGCATATATTTCGCCCGAAGCAATTGAGATGTTCGGACGGTTGGGGGTTTATTCTGAGCAGGAATTAAAGGCACGTTATGATATCAAGCTGGAAAAGTATGTCAAGGTCATTAATATTGAAGCAAAATCAATGCTCCAGATGGCAAAACGTGAAATTTTGCCGGCAGTTATCTCCTATGCGGCATCCTTGGCAGATTCTGCAACCAAGCTTTCTAATGCACCTGTTGAATTACCGATTTCGGAAACCAAAGCATTACTGTTACACGTTTCCGAAGGGGTGCAGGAGTTGAGCAAGAGTATTGATGCACTCACAGCGGCAGAGGATACCCTCAGCACTATGAGCCGGGAAAATGTCGAGGCTTGTGCAAAATTCTGCCGTGACAGCATCTGCCCGGCAATGGATACACTCCGCAAGGCAGCAGATGCCTTAGAAGAAGTGGTTGATAAAAAGGTATGGCCGATGCCGACCTATGAGGTACTGTTATTCGGAGAATAAGAAAGGACAAAAAAATGGAAAAATATACCTATCGTCCAAAAGGTGTCTGCACTGCGCAGATTGACTTTGAAATTGAGGACGGAATTGTAAAAAAGATACAGTTTCACCGTGGTTGTAGCGGAAACACCCAGGGTGTCGCAAGATTAGCCGAAGGAATGCCGGTGGAAGAGGTCATCCGTCGTTTAAAGGGTACCGACTGCAACGGAAGAGGAACATCTTGTCCAGATCAATTAGCTAGGGCATTAGAGGCAAGCTTACAAGAGTAAGACTGAATAAAATTGCCCATATCACCATTTTTCGCTCGGGGCGGTACCCGCGTACAGCACCGCTCACTTCAAAACGGCAATCTGGACAATTTTCTTTCAGCCTTACAATTGAGAGGAATAAAATTGCCCATATCACCATTTTTGGAGTGTTGTCCAAATCTTTGATTTGGGAAACAACACCCATGTCAAAACACTCCAAAATTTATTTCTTTATAGGAAACTTCGTTCCTATAAAGTAAAATGAATTTAATGCCCGTGCGAAATTTTCCACCATTGGTGGAAACGCACATGGGCGTAACAAAGCGACCTGCTTCTTCTTACCGCTCTGTATCACTTCAAAGTACACGATGATTTTATGGAGCGGTTGCGGCGAAGCCGCTTTGTTCTGGTAGGTGTTGACGGCACGTTCGGGGCGACACTTGTAGCTGTAGCAAAAAAATGGAATAATACATCATTTGCAATCATATAATAATAGTAGGTAAATTTTGCCTGCTCAAGAAAAGGAGTGATTGCAGATGAGAAAGTGGCTGATATTAGCCGGGTTGTTGAGTTTCATTGGATTATTGGGTGTAAGAGCCGTCCGGGTGGAGGAAATGCCGGTCAGCATCTATTTTGTAGACCGGGCAATGCTTCGTTTGATTGAAACCAAAGAAACTGTAAAGGCGACCGGTCCGCAACAAGCGGCACAGAAGATTCTGAAGGAAATAGAGGCAGGACGGGACAACAACCCCAAAATTCTGCGACTGATTCCAAAGGATGTAAAGCCGATGCAGGTTACTGTGCGTGACGGCATTGCCTACGTCAATCTGAGTCGTGAACTGGTGGAGGAGCATTCCGGGGCAAGGTCGCACGAATTGCTGACCGTTTATGCGATTGTGAATTCTTTGACCTCGGTAGACGGAATCGTGAATGTGCGCTTTACGGTGGATGGAAAACCGGAACGGGATTTTAAAGGCTTTTTAGATATGCGGGAAACCTTTATTCCTGACTACTATGTTTAAATGCAAAATGCAAAATGAAATAATTCTACATTCAGAAAAAAGGGAGGAGATACAATGAGTATTGAAAAAAAGGAATTCGGAGCGGTAGCAGAGGGAACGGTCTACAGCTACTGTATGGAAAACGCAAATGGAATGCGTGCAGAAATTTTAAACTACGGCGGTATCATTAAAAATCTCTGGATTAAGGACAGAAACGGAGTTCTTACCGATGTAGTGCTCGGCTGGGACAACATGGAAGGATATGCTGATAACGACGGTTATTTAGGTGCGGCAATCGGCAGAAATTCCAACCGGATCGCAGGCGGTAAATTCACATTGAATGGAACAGAATATCAGCTTGCAAAAAACAACAATGGAATTTGTAACCTGCATGGAGGAGACATTGGATTCAATGCAAGAATCTGGAACGTGGAGTGTTGCGGAACGGATGCAGAGCCGATGCTGAAAATGACACTCACCTCACCGGACGGAGAAGAAGGCTTCCCCGGAACGCTACAGGTGACCATGACCTATACCCTGACTGCACAAAACGGACTCCGGATTTGTTATGAGGGCATTTCGGATGCCGATACAATATTTAACATGACCAATCACAGTTATTTCAATTTGAAGGGGTGTAATGCCGGAACGATGTATGACCAGGTTCTGCAGATGAACTGCTCCTTCTATACACCGAATACCGAGGACTGTTACCCCAATGGTGAGGTGCTTTCTGTGATGGGAACACCGTTTGATTTCCGTGCACCAAAGCCAATCGGGCAGGATATTGCGGCAGACTTTGAACAGATTGAGTTGTTTGAAGGCTATGACCACAACTTTATCATCGACGGATGCGGATTCCGCAAGGCGGCAATTCTCTCCTGCGAGGAAAACGGAATTGTGATGGAAACCTACACTGACTTGCCGGGCGTGCAAATCTATACCGCAAATGCAATTGATGAGGAACGAAAGGGAAAAGGCGGCGAATATCACCAGAAGCATCAGGCTGTATGTTTAGAAACACAGTATTTCCCGAATGCCTTTGCCTACACACATTTTGAAAGCCCGATTCTGAAAAAAGGTGAGAAAAAAGCGTACGCAACAGAATATCGCTTTTCTGTAAAGTAAAAGAACTTTACATATTTGACACAAAAACCGCCAGCAAGGCTGGCGGTTTTTGTGTGTTGAAAACTTTCTTGTTTGTTTTATACCAAAATAAATTGTAAACTTTTTTAATTTCTTTCAAATTGTATGTTGATTTTGTCGAAAATATTTGTTATAATAAATTAGACTACGAATGTTTCTGGATGGAGCATTGTGTAAAGCAAATAAACTTTACACAATAAAAGATGCTTGAAAATGCACGGATTTGTCACGTTTTTTTGAAAAAGCCATACTATGTACTACGAATATGTGGAATATAGGAGGCCGTGCATATGAGCAAGCTTGTGGTCTGCGGCGGCAATCAATTAGAGGGTGAAATTGAGGTTCAGGGAGCGAAAAATGCAGTTTTACCGATTCTTGCCGCAACAATTTTAAACGGCGGAAAAAATATTATTTACAACTGTCCTGATTTGAAGGACGTCACAACAACTGTTGAGGTGTTAAAAAAGCTGGGCTGTCATGTCCGACGGCACGAAAAAACACTGACGGTTGATTCCTCGCAATTGAACTCAGATACCATTGAGGAGAGTCTGATGCGTCAGATGCGTTCGTCCATCATTTTTTTAGGGGCGATTATTGCCCGGTGTAAACGGGCGGTAGTGTCGATGCCGGGGGGATGTGAAATCGGAAACCGTCCGATTGACTTGCACTTAAAAGCCCTGCGGGAGCTTGGGGTGGAGATTCGTGAGAATCACGGGTACATATATTGCGATGCGCACGAAATGACTGCGGCAAATATCCATCTGGATTTTCCAAGTGTGGGTGCAACCGAGAATGTCATGCTTACAGCTTGTCTGGTTCCCGGAACAACGGTGATTACCAATGCGGCAAGAGAACCGGAAATCGAGGATTTGCAAAGCTTTTTAAACCGCATGGGTGCAAAAATCAGCGGTGCCGGAGGCGATGTCATCCGGATTGAGGGAGTAGAAAAGCTTTACGGGGTTGAGCATACCATTATTCCGGATCGGATTGTTGCCGGAACCTATCTGATTGCGGCGGCAATGACCGGAGGTTCGATTGTTTTGCGAAATGTCTGCCCCCGTCATATGCAGTCAAGCATCAATGCCCTGCGTGATATGGGGTGTGAGCTTTATACCGAACGCAACCGGATTGCAATCAGTCCGGCAAAGAGCTTAAAAGCGTTATCCATGATCAGAACAATGCCCTATCCGGGATTCCCGACCGATATCCAATCTCCGTTTATGGCACTTTGTACCAAAGCATCGGGGAGTAGTATGTTTGTGGAAACGATTTTTGAAAATCGTTTTCAGCATGTGGAGGAGCTGGTGCGGATGGGTGCAGATATCCGGATTGACGGAAGAGTTGCTGTAATACGTGGTGTTCCGGGGTTGAGTGGTGCAAAGGTGGTTGCTAAGGAGCTTCGGGGCGGTGCAGCATTAGTCATAGCGGCTCTTGCGGCAGAGGGCGTCACAGAAATTGACGGTGTCGGCTTTATTGACCGAGGTTATGAGCATATTGAAAAATATCTATCCTCCTGCGGAGGAAATATCAAACGAAAGGACTGAAAAGATAAATGGTGCAAAAGGCAAAAAATCCAAGCCTGCAGGTGCGGCATAATAAGCGCCGGAGTAAGCGGATTCGGCAGATGAAAATCCGTCGGTTTATTTTCTTTACAACGCTTGCGTGCATCATTTTGTCGATTATTCTGTTCTTTACCCCGTTGTTTAAAATTCGTGCAGTAGAAATCTCCGGAAACGAAAAGCTTACCACAGAGGAGTTGATGCAAATTGTTGAGGAGGCGCAGGGAGAAAATCTGTTCCGTTTCCGCACCTCAAGATTGAAAAAGGAGCTTTTGGAAATTCCCTATGTACAGTCGGTTGAAATCGAACGCAAAATCTTCCGCCCACGTCTGCTGGTTCAGATTACGGAAGGTCAGCCGATTGCATATGTGGCTTGTGTGAAGGGCTATGCGGCAATGGATGCAGAAGGAAAGGTGTTGGAATTTTCAGAATCTGCATTTTCCGGAATTCCGGAAATTTTCGGATTGAATGCTTCTGCAGCACTTCCGGGCGAGGTGTTGATAGAGGGGGAATCCGAGCAGTTTGAAGTTGCACTCGAATGCCTGCATCATATGCAGAAAAACGAAATTCTTCCGGGGGTCCGGAATCTTTCGGTGGCAGATATCAGCAATATCACCTTCCATTATGAGGATCGTCTGGATGCGGTTTGCGGAAGTGCAGTTGATTTGGAAAAGAAAATTGCAGTATTCAAAAGCTCGGTAAATTCAAACCGTCTCAATGAAAATTCCCGTGGTACTTTGGATTTGAGCACAACGGGCAGGGCGATATACACCCCTTAAACCGTTGGGATTTGGGCATATCGTCATAAAAAAGGAAAAAAAACTGGATAAAATCAAAAAAAATATAAAAATTATTTAATTTCTATTGAATTAATCACAAAAACATAGTACAATAAAATAAGATATCTATAAGGAGGATATACGAATGAGTAACATAGAATTGGAAATGGATTTTGTACAACCGACAGATGGTGCAAGAATTAAAGTTATCGGTGTCGGTGGCGGCGGAAACAACGCAGTTGACCGTATGATTGAAGCTGGTGTCAGCAAGGCAGAGTTTATCGCAATCAATACAGATTTACAACAGTTAAAGACTGTAAAGGCACCGACTGTAATTCAGATTGGTGTTCGTCTGACTGCAGGCCTGGGTGCAGGTGCAAAGCCGGAAATCGGTAAAAAGGCTGCAGAAGAAACCGAAAATGAAATCAGAGAAGCATTAAAGGATACCGAAATGGTATTTATTACTGCCGGTATGGGCGGCGGAACCGGAACCGGTGCGGCTCCTGTTATCGCAAAGGTTGCAAAGGAAATGGGAATCTTGACCGTTGCAGTTGTTACCAAGCCGTTCTTCTTTGAAGGTCCGCAGAGAATGCGCAATGCGGAAGCAGGGATTGAACTGCTCAGCCAGAATGTTGACTCTATCGTAACCATCCCGAATGATTTGCTGTTAAAGACTGCAGATAAGAAAATCAGTATCAACGATTCCTTCAGACTGGCTGACGAAGTGCTCAGACAGGGCGTAGAGGGTATCATTGAAGTGATTGCACAAAACGGTATCATCAGCTGTGACTTTGCTGACGTATGCACCATTATGCGTGATTCCGGTGTGGCTCACATGGGTATTGGTGTCGGCAAGGGCGAAAATGCGGCGCAGGATGCAGTTCGTGCGGCAATCGAGTGTCCGTTGTTGGAAACCAGCATCGCAGGTGCAGCAAATGTATTGCTTAACATCACCGGTGGTACAGAGTTCTCATTGGTTGATATGGGTGAGGTTTCCGGCATTATCCGTGAGATTGTTTCTCAGGAAGCTACCATCATTGTTGGTACCGCTGTGGATGAATCCATGAAGGATGAAATCAAGGTTACCTTGGTTGCAACCGGTCTGGATGTAAACTCCAAGCGTGGAACCAAAGAACCGGCATCACCGTTTGTAAGACCGGCAACCGATGCAGGTGCAGGTATTCCGAAGTTCAACGCAGGCAGTGATGACGGCATCTTTACACGTTCTGTAAAGTCCGGAATTGATTCGGTGAATGTACCGTCCTTCTTCAAGAAAAACTAAACAAAAATCGTTATGTACGGGCAGTGTAGCAAAACTATGCTGCCCGTTTTTGTATTGCAGGAATATTCTTGACTTTCTTTTGTGAATTTGCTATAATAATACTACATTATGGGAATAAATGAAAAAAAAAGAAAAAGGGATGAATGATGAATATAATTCTTGTTGGCTGTGGAAAGGTCGGACAAAAGCTGGTTGAACAGTTAAATGAAGAAAACGAACATAATATCACCGTGGTGGATACCAGAGCTGAGGTGGTGAAGGATTTAACCGGGCAGTATGATGTCATGGGTGTTATCGGAAGCGGTGCAAGCATTGAAACTTTAGAGGAAGCAGGGGTTGAGAAAGCAGATTTACTCATTGCAGTTACCGGCTCGGACGAAATTAACCTCTTAACCTGTCTGATTGCAAAAAAAGCAGGAAACTGCCAGACGATTGCACGGGTAAGAAAGCCGGAATATCATAAGGAAATCAATCTGTTCAAGGAGGACTTGGGATTGGAAATGGTCATCAATCCGGAGCAGGCAGCGGCACGGGAAATGGCTCGTGTTTTGAGTTTTCCGTCTGCCATTCAGATTGACAGCTTTTCCAAAGGCAGGGTAGAAATTTTAAAATTCCGGATTCCGGAGGATTCTGTATTGGATCAGCTCCGGATTATGGAAATCGGACAAAAGCTTGACTGTGATATACTGGTCTGCGGTGTTGAACGTGGAGAGGATGCTTTTATCCCACGTGGTGATTTTGTGCTTCAGGCAGGAGATGCTATCAGCATTGTATCTAACCTCAAAAACGGAAACGATTTTTTCAAAACGATTGGAATTAAAACAAACCGTGTGAAGGATACCATGATTGTCGGCGGCGGAGATACGGCGTATTATCTTGCAAAGCTTTTACTTCAGAGCGGTATCCATGTCAAGATTATCGAAAAAAATCTCCGGCGGTGCGAGGAACTTTGCCGGCTGTTTCCGAAGGCAACGATTATCAATGCAGACGGCACCGATAACCGGGTACTGTTGGAGGAAGGGGTAGAGCATGCCGAATCCTTTGTATCGCTGACCAACATTGATGAGGAAAATATTCTTCTTTCTTTGTTTGCAAAAAGTCAGATGAAGGGAAAGGGAAAGCTGATTACAAAAATTAACCGGATTGCCTATGATGAGGTTATCCGGAATCTGGATTTGGACACTACAGTTTATCCAAAGAATATTACGGCGGAGTATATTGTCCGTTTTGTACGTGCAAAGAAAAACTCCATGGACAGTAATATGGAAACCATGCACCGGATTCTGAATCAGAAGGCAGAGGCTCTGGAGTTCAAAATTTTAGAGTCGTCTGAGGTGACAGATATTCCGCTGGAATCACTGCATATCAAGGAGAATACCTTGATTGCTTGCATCAGTCGGGGTGGTAAGGTAATCATTCCACGTGGTCGTGATATGATTTTAGTCGGAGATAATGTGATTGTGGTAACCACGCAGGCAGGATTTGGGGATATCCGGGATATATTGGAGTAAGAGCTATGAATTACAGAATGATTTTATATACAATTGGCTGGGTGCTGAATGCCGCCGGTGCGTGTATGCTTTTACCGTTGATTTGTGCAATCATATACGGCGAACCGGTTGGGGCGTTTCTGGTTTCGATTGCGGTCTGTATGGTAATCGGCATCTGCCTGACCTGCAAAGCACCAAAGAATAAGACGGTGTATGCAAAGGAAGGATTTACAATTGTTGCCTTTGCTTGGATAATCATTAGTATGTTCGGGGCATTGCCGTTTTTTCTTTCAGGAACGATCCCGAATTATATTGATGCCTTGTTTGAAACGGTTTCCGGCTTTACAACGACCGGTGCATCTATCTTGACCGATTTGGATGTTGTGCCGAGAAGTATGTTGTTTTGGCGAAGCTTCACGCATTGGATTGGCGGTATGGGTGTGCTTGTGTTTCTGGTTGCATTTTTGCCGTTGTCGGGCGGCGGAAATCTGCATCTTTTAAAGGCTGAGAGTACCGGACCATCGGTGAGTAAGCTGGTGCCCCGGGTTCGTTCGACGGCAAAAATTCTCTATGGAATATATCTGCTGTTTACCCTGATGGAGATTTTGCTGCTTTTGCTGGGAGGGATGCCGTTATTAGAGGCGTTGACGATTACTTTCGGAACGGTCGGCACGGGTGGATTCGGAATCAGGAATTCCAGTGCGGTAGAGTATTCTGCTTATATACAGATTGTCATTACCATCTTTATGATTGCCTGTGGTGTGGATTTTACCTGCTATTATTTATTATTGAACAGGCAATGGAAAACGGCTTTGCGTTCAGAGGAGGTTCGTACCTATCTGGGGATTGTCCTGGTTTCAACGGTGTTGATTTCGCTCAACTGCAGGAATCTGTTCAGCGACTTTGCAGAAGCATTTCGGCATAGTATATTTCAGGTCGGATCGGTTATGACAACCACCGGCTTTATGACATCCGATTTTGATTTGTGGCCGGAGTTTTCTAAGGCGATTCTTGTACTTCTGATGTTTGTCGGTGCCTGCGCAGGGAGTACCGGAGGCGGAATCAAGGTTTCCCGGATTATCATTCTGTTAAAATCCATTTTTAAGGAAACCAAAATTGCCGCGCATCCGAAAAGTACGCACCAGATTACCTTTAACAAACGTCCGGTGGCACATGAAACGGTGCGTGCAGTCAATGTATTTATGATTTCCTATCTGGCGATTTTTGCTGGTTCATTTTTGATTATCAGTCTGGATAATTTTGATTTTACAACGAATTTTACGGCAGTTGCGGCGACGATGAATAATATTGGACCAGGACTTGCCGGTGTCGGACCGACAAAAAACTTTTCCGGATATTCTGATTTATCGACCCTGGTACTTACATTCAATATGCTGGTCGGACGTCTGGAAATTTTTCCGCTTCTGGTTATTTTTTCTCCCCATGTGTGGAGAAGATAAAAAAGCTTCTGATAGAAGCCCCACAGGCGGGGCTTCTATCAGAAGCTTTTTTACTTTATAGGAAACTTCGTTCCTATAAAGCAAAAAGAATTGAATGCCCGTGCGAAATTTTCCGCTAATAGCGGAAAACGCACATGGGCGTACAAAACGTTATGCTTCTTCTTACCGCTCTGTATCAGTTCAAAGTACATGATAATTTTATAGAGCGGTTGCGGCGAAGCTGCTTTGTTCATCTTTTAAAACCTGAAGCTGTGGATAATCCTTAGCTAGCAGTTCCACAATTTTTTTGGTTTCCTCGTTTGTATCCCGGTTATGAATGAGAATGTCAGAACCGGGGTTCTGAAGCATCAGAAGCCGGAGAATTCCCTCAATATCATCTTCGTTGTTGCTGATGGTTACATTGATTGCAGGCGGAGACAGTCTGGTGGTGCTGATTGTGCAAACCTTTCCGACCAAAAGCACAATTCCGATTGTCAGTGCTATGTACAGGATGCAGAGTATGAAAGCATCCATATGGTGTCACATCCCTTCTATTTTTGGAAAATGCAAAATGCAACTGTCTATGACAGTATATGCTTTTTCTCAGATTTTGTGAAAATAGACGGGAAATTCAGAAAATCGGTGACAGAAATTCTACCACGAACTGTCATGAAACCATTGACAAATTGACATTTTTAGAATAAAATATAAAATAGAGATTTATGTATTGGAGGAATCAGTATGGGACAGACTTTGACAGAGAAAATTTTGTCGGCACATCTTGTTGACGGTAAAATGGTCAAGGGTGAGGAAATCGGTATCCGCATTGACCAGACCTTAACGCAGGATGCGACCGGAACAATGGCATATTTAGAGTTTGAGGCGATGGGCGTTCCGCGTGTTAAGACCGAGCGTTCCGTTGCATATATTGACCATAACACCCTGCAAAGCGGGTTTGAAAACGCAGATGACCACCGCTTTATCGGTAGTGTCTGCAAAAAGCACGGCATCTATTTTTCACGCCCGGGTAACGGCATCTGTCATCAGGTGCATTTAGAGCGGTTCGGCATTCCGGGTAAAACTCTGATTGGCTCGGACAGTCATACCCCGACCGGCGGCGGAATCGGTATGATTGCGATTGGTGCTGGCGGTATGGACGTAGCCGTTGCAATGGGGGGCGGTGCTTACTATATCACCTGCCCGAAGGTGGTAAAGGTAGAATTAACCGGAAAGCTTCGTCCGTGGGTTGCGGCAAAGGATGTTATCTTAGAGGTTTTAAAACGTCTTTCGGTTAAGGGCGGTGTCGGTAAGGTGATTGAGTACACCGGAGAGGGTGTCAAAACACTTTCTGTTCCCGAGCGTGCAACCATTACAAACATGGGTGCAGAATTGGGTGCAACTACATCTATTTTCCCGTCTGATGAAATTACCAGACAGTTCTTGAAGGCGCAGGGCAGAGAAGAGGTTTATCAGCCGCTTTGTGCAGATGCAGATGCAGAGTATGACGAGTTAGTAGAAATCAACCTCTCCGAATTAGAGCCGTTAGTCGCTTGTCCGCATTCACCCGATAACGTGAAATCGGTTGCCGAAATCGGTAATTTAAAGATTGACCAGGTTTGTATCGGTTCTTGTACCAATTCCTCTTTGTTGGATATGTTAAAGGTGGCACACATCTTAAAAGGCAAGACGGTTCATCCCGATGTATCGCTCTCGATTGCACCGGGCTCGAAGCAGGTTTTGAATATGTTAGCGAAAAACGGTGCATTATCTGTCATGATTGATGCCGGTGCAAGAATTTTAGAAAGTGCCTGCGGACCGTGTATCGGTATGGGACAGGCTCCGAACTCCAAGGGTATTTCCCTGAGAACCTTTAACCGGAACTTTGAAGGCCGTTCCGGCACCAAGGACGGACAAATCTATCTGGTATCTCCGGAATTGGCTGCAGCGTCTGCATTGACCGGTGTTCTGACCGACCCGAGAACCTTAGGCGATATGCCGGACTTCCAATTGCCGGAGCTGTTTGAAATCAATGATAATATGGTTGTTCCGCCGATTGAGGCAGAAAAGATGGATACCGTTGAGGTTCTGCGTGGCCCGAATATCAAACCGTTCCCGGTTGCAGAGGCATTACCGGAGGATATCGTGGCAAAATGTAGCCTGAAGGTGGGCGACAACATCACCACCGACCATATCATGCCGGCAGGTGCAAAGATTCTGCCGTTGCGTTCTAACATTCCGGAAATTTCCAAGTATTGCTTTGGTGTGTGCGATGAATCCTTCCCGAGCCGTGCGTTGGATATGAAAAAATCCATCGTAGTTGGCGGCTCAAACTACGGACAAGGCTCTTCCAGAGAACACGCCGCCCTCGCTCCGCTTTATCTGGGGGTAAAGGTGGTACTTACCAAGTCCTTTGCAAGAATCCATATGGCAAATCTGGTGAATGCCGGAATCGTGCCGATGACCTTTGCAAACGAAGCAGACTATGACCGGATTGACCAGATGGACGAGTTAAAGATTGAAAAAATCGGTGAACAACTGAAAAACGGTGATACCATTGTGGTAACCAATACTACCAAGGGCTTTACCTTTGAAGCAAAGGTCAGCTTGTCAGAGCGTCAGAAGGAAATGCTTTATGCAGGCGGATTGTTAAATTATACCAGAACAACAAACAAATAAATAAATGAATATGTAGGGGCGGATATCATCCGCCCGAATAAGAGAATGAAAAAGCAGAAAGGAGCATATCAAATGGCATATGATGTAGACGTTCAGCAAGCGGCGGAGAAATTTGCGGCATTGTTGCAGGAACAAAAGGTAAGAATCGAAAAAATGAAGGAGGACAAGGATTTTGTTGACTACGCATCCCTCGACCAGATTGTAATCGGTGTTTGCGGCGGCGATGGAATCGGTCCTGCAATTACACATGAAGCACACAGAATCTTAGAATTCTTATTAAAGGATGAGGTTGCAAAGGGAAAGGTTACCTTCAAGGTAATTGACGGCTTAACCATCGAAAACCGTGTTGCGG
>SVJN01000022.1:0-5393 GCA_015068965.1 Oscillospiraceae bacterium | reverse complement strand
GGAATCGGTCCTGCAATTACACATGAAGCACACAGAATCTTAGAATTCTTATTAAAGGATGAGGTTGCAAAGGGAAAGGTTACCTTCAAGGTAATTGACGGCTTAACCATCGAAAACCGTGTTGCGGCAAACAAAGCCATTCCGGACGATGTATTGGAAGAATTAAAGCAATGTCATGTCATCTTAAAAGGCCCGACCACAACCCCCAGAGCAGGAGACCCCTGGCCGAATATCGAAAGTGCAAACGTGGCAATGAGAAAAGCACTCGACCTGTTTGCAAACGTGCGTCCGGTCAAGGTTCCGGAGCAGGGCATTGACTGGACCTTCTACCGTGAGAATACCGAGGGTGGCTATGCAGTCGGCTCTAAGGGTGTTCATGTCAATGACGATTTGGCAATCGACTTTACCGTAACCACGCAGGAGGGTTCTGAGCGAATCGCACGTGCGGCATTTGAATATGCAAAGAAGAACGGAAAAACCAGAGTAACCTGTGTCACTAAGGCAAATGTCATTAAGACAACCGACGGTAAATTCTTAAAAATCTGTCAGGAGGTTGCAAAGGATTATCCGGGCATCGAGTTGGATGACTGGTATATTGATATCATGACCGCAAAGCTGGTTGACCCGAAACGCAGAACCCAGTTCCAGGTGGTTGTTCTGCCGAATCTCTATGGTGATATCATCACCGACGAAGCGGCTGAATTCCAGGGCGGTGTCGGCACAGCAGGCAGTGCAAATATCGGTAAGAAATATGCAATGTTTGAAGCAATCCACGGCAGTGCACCGAGAATGGTGTTAGAGCATAGAGACCAGTATGCAGACCCGTGTTCCATCATCCGTGCAGATGTAATGCTCTTGTCTCATATCGGTTATCAGGAATTAGCGGATAAGCTGGAGCGTGCATTGGATATCTGTATGTATGAGGAAAAGAAGCTCACCATTACCGGCCGTGATACCGGCTGTACCGGAGCTGAATTTGCAGATTACATTATGGAGACCATTCAAAAACTTTAAAATGATTGTAAATCGCATAAAATAGCTTGAAAAAGGCATTGAAAAAATGTATTTTATTCTTTATAATAAGGGTAAAATACATTTTTTTTATGAAAGGAAGAGGATTATGATAGAGTTTGAACACAAGCTGCCGGCATTGAGTATCGGCGAAGGAAACGGAACCTACAACAACTACGAATCGGGATTCCCCGGAATTTTTACCACTAAAAATCCGAGATTGGGATTATTTTTGCATCAGCTCAGAAACGTTGTTGCAGATGACCGGAGGCTGGTTTTTGTTGACGGAAAAATTCTGTCTTGTCAGAACAATTGGATTCGTGACTGCGTGCATGAGATGAAAGGCTTCAAGCATTGGGAATACAACATCGGTTCTTTTTTGAACTTTATCATCGAAACGCAACGTGAGGACGGACAGTTTTTTGAACTCATCAAGCAATACGATGACTATCATTGGAAATTTGTGCATGAGGAAAGCCGTGTCATTTATGAAGAGGACAATGTTGCATTGGTACGTCTGGAATTAGAAGCGGACGTTGAATATCTGGTGGTTGAGGGTGCAACCAATTATTACAAGGTATTCGGGGACAATGCGTGGCTTTCAAAGGTTCTGCCGAAGCTGGAAAAGAGTATTGAATATATGACCTCGGACAAAGACCGCTGGGATGCAGAGCATGGTCTGGTCAAGCGTCCGTTTACCATTGATACCTGGGATTTTAAATACGGATATTCCGGCGAGGACAGAAGAATTGACCCCGATACCCCGATGTCAATTATGCATGGTGATAATTCGGGTGTGTATCAGGCAATGCTGCAGCTTGCCTGGATGAACCGGAAGCTTGAACGGGAGGAAAAGGCACTGTACTGGGAAGAAAAGGCACAAAAGCTCCGTGAGAATATGTTCCGGTATTTATGGAACGGAAGCTTCTTCATCCATCAACTGCATCTGGGGCATCCGGGGGCAGATGATTTGGAAAGTGTACGTTTGTCCCTGTCCAATAGCTATGATATGAATCGTGGTGTGACCGATTTGGAGCAATCCCGGAGCATTATTGCAGAATATATCAGAAGAAAAGACACCACCGAATTTTTTGCAGAGTGGTTCTCGATTGACCCGCCATATGAGAATTTTAACGGATATTCCAAGGGAAGCTATGTCAACGGTGCGATTTCGCCCTTTACCGCAGGCGAGCTTGCAAAGGCGGCATTTTGTAACGGCTATGAGGAATATGCATGGGGAATTCTTACCCGCTTTATGGAACTGGTGGAGCGGGATGGAACGACCTATTTCCTTTATGATACCGATTCCAAGCCTCAGCCGCAGGGGGGACCGAGTGCATGGGGCAGTGCGGCACTGATTTCTGCGATTGACGAGGGCTTAGCCGGGATTGTGGATGCGGATGTTTGCTACAGAACCATTGATTTTTCACCGAGATTTGTCGTGACCGATTACACCGAATTGCGTTATACCACCGGCTATGAGGTAACCAATACCATGGTGGATGTACGATTTATTATAAAAGATAACGGAATGCGTTACGATATCATTTCTCCGGCAGAAACAGTTCGTGCGCACATTCTTCTGCCAAAGGGCAAGCAATGCACAAAATTGTTGGTAAACGGTCAGGAACAGCCGTTTGAGTCGGTGATGGTTGCAGAATCCAATTATGTGGATGTAACAGTTTCGGCAGACAAAAAGGTAAGCTTTGAAATTATTTTTTAAGGGATTTACATATGAGAAAAAAAGTAATACAAATCGGAATCGGGCATGACCATGCCCTCGATGTGCTTGACAGTATGCTTGCCATGCCGGAGGTGTTTGAGGTTGTGGCGATGGCGGTGCCGGAAGCTGAGAAGGAGGCATTTTCTGACAAACTCAGAATCTGTACCGAAAAAATGAAGCTGACACCAATCACGGTGGAGGAGGCTTTGAGCCTTCCCGGAATCTGCGGTACCGTAATAGAGACGGAGGAGCTTCAGCTCTGCCATTATGCCATGCTGGCGGCACAAAAGGGCTTTCATATTCATATGGATAAGCCGGGATGTGCAGATAGCAAGGAATTTGAAGGCTTGGTTGATTTTCTGGAGGAGAAGCATCTGGTTTTTTCGATGGGGTATATGTACCGTTATAACCCGGAGATTCAGAAGGTATTTGCTTTGGCGGAGCAGGGAAAGTTAGGGGATATCTATTCTGTGGAGGCACAGATGAACTGTGAGCATTCCCTGGAAAAACGCAAATGGCTTTCCCGGTTTCCGGGCGGTATGATGTTCTTTTTGGGATGTCATCTGGTGGATTTGATTTATCGTCTGCAAGGGATGCCGGAGCGGGTGATTCCCTTGAACACTTCGGTCGGAGCGGCACCGGAAGCAGAGGATTTCGGGATGGCGGTGTTAGAATATCCAAACGGTGCTTCCATGGTAAAGGTCTGCGATGCAGAGCCGGGCGGTTTTATGCGCCGTCAGCTTGTAGTCTGTGGAACAAAAGGAACGGTGGAAATCCGTCCCATAGAGCGGTGGCTTTCGGATAACATTTTTACCTATAACGGATGCACCGACCGAAACAATATGGCAAGCGGTGTGCGAAGGATTTCCGAATGCGGAAATTGGGGAGCAGACTGTGAGTTTGAAGAAAGTCTTCCGTTTAACCGCTATGACGGTATGATGGAACAGTTTGCAAAACGGATGGACGGAATGCCGGAGCCGGTCTACACCTACGATTATGAGCGGAAGCTATTTCAATTATTGATGCAGGCGTGCAAAAAAGAATAACAGAAGAGGGCAAGCGGAAATCCGCTTGCCCGTTGTTTTTCTTTTGTTTTGTTTTGTTTTAAAGGTTTTTTTTGTAATCTCTCGGGGAAACACCGGTTACTTCTTTGAATTTTTTGGAAAAATACACATAGTCGGTATAACCGCAACGTTCAGCAATTTCTTGCAGAGAAAGGGTACTCCGATACAGGTCAATCAAAAAGCAGGCATGCCTGATTCGGATATCGGTCAAAAAAGCATTTGGTGTTTTTCCGGTCATTTTTTTAAATTGCGCCCGGATATAATCCTCCGCATAACCGCTTTTCTGAAGCAACGCACCGGGCTTTAGACTTTCATCATAGAAATTGCTTGTAAGCTCGGAAATAATCTGATTTACGGCGATGCTGAGCTGGTCTTCTACATTCAGATTCTGTAGCAGGAAATGGATATATGCAGAACAAAGCTTTGATAGATAATCGCTGTTCCCGAAACGGTTCTGGTAAATCAATGTTGCAAGGAGTGTACCTTCGTTGTGCTGATTGTCCGATAGGGTAACCGGGTTCTGAACGTGAAGAAGCCGGTCAAAGTCACCGCAAATCGAAATGTTACGGAATCCCTGCTCCGAAACCGAACCATGCTCAATGCCGGGAGGGATAATAATGATACTGCCTGGAGAAAAGGGAAGGTTTTTCTCGCTTGTCCGCATAAATCCGTATCCGCTCAGATAAAGCATGATTTCGTAATGATGGTGTCGGTGCATCGGATATTGTCGCACACCGTCTTGTGTACAGTTGATGTATAAATTCATAATATCACCCAGAACATTATAGCATGAATCTATCTTTTATACAAGTTTTTTTATAAAAAAGCATAACGAAATGCGGATAGAAATGTTATAATATCCATAAACGGGAGGGCTGGTTATGAGAAAGATAAAAAATTTTCAAAAGGGAATGGGTATCGGTGGATGGCTTACAAACTATAAACGATTCAATGTTTTATCGGAGGATAAAAGATTAAAGATTACAATTGGTGATATGGAGCATTTCAGAACCTATATTACCGAACAGGATATTGCCTATATTGCATCGCTTGGGATGGATCATATCCGTTTGGGTTTTGACCAACTTGTATTGGAGGAAAGCCCGTATATATACCGGGAAGAAATCATTACGATTCTACACAATTTTGTGGACTGGTGTCAAAAATATCAGTTGCGTGCGGTGCTGAATATGCACAAAGCAATCGGAAATTACTGCGATATTCGGGAGGAACATGGTTTGATGCAGGATGAGGAATTACAGGAGCGATTTGTTGCAGTATGGAAATTGCTTGAGGAGGAGTTTTCCGGTGATAAGGATGTCATATTTGAGCTTTTAAATGAAGTAGTAGGCTCAGATGCTGAGGAATGGAACCGTCTTGCAGAAAGAACAATCGGTACCATCAGAGCCTTGAACCGGAACAGATTGCTGATTGTAGGCGGTGTGGATTTTAACAATCCGCCGGCACTTGACCGGATTCGGGTATATGAGGATGAAAATATCATCTATACCTTCCATGGCTATGAACCGTTTGAATTTACGCATCAGCAGGGTGTTCTGCAGGAGGCATCGCTTTATTATAACCGGAAAATGCCT
>SVJN01000021.1 GCA_015068965.1 Oscillospiraceae bacterium | reverse complement strand
TCAGTCCGTCTAAAACAAAGCATTTTACAAAAATCTCCTGTGCAAGCATTTCCTGTGTGATGGTAAAGCTTTGAGAAAGTGTTTTCTTATCTGCAATCTTCTGCACATCTGTTAAGAGCGGAAGCATTTCTCCGTCTGCATAAATTGCTACTGCAAGTGTTGCATCCATAGAATCTGTCTGTGCGTTTGCTACCTCTACAGAAACGGTAAAGCTACCCTCGGATAGCTTTGCAGCTCTTGCTTCGCCCTTCTTCAATACAATTTCATGCACCTTGTAATCGGCCGCTTTAGGCAGGACCGAAAATTCTACCGCTTTTCCGACCGGAGCGCCGCCATTGGTGATCGTAACAAGCTTGATCCGATTTTTTCTGCCGTTTACCAGACCGCCGATTGTTGCCTGATTCATTCCCGCAAAGAAGCTTCCCTTCAACTGTCCGTTTGCATAGACATTCACGCCTGCACAGTTGGTATCACTCGGCAATTCCCAGGAAAGCATAGCCTCTCCGTCTCCTGTTTCATGGGTATAGCTCTTGACACCCTCCATTGGGGTGACGGTTTCAAAATCGCCGTTTTCAAGCAGATTCTCTCCAACCGCTTCCCCGTTTTCTACCCGGAAAAGGGTAATATCGTCCAGATAGACATCCGGAATACTGTTCAGTTTAAAAATCAGAGCCGGTGCATGATTCTTGACCGTAAAGGTTGTTTCGGCATACTGCCAGTCCTCGGTTGCCGTCGGAACAGAAACATTCTTATTCTCCTCCAATTGGATGGCGATACTGTTATAATTACTGCCACGGTACCAGAAGCCCAGCTGATAGGTTCCTGCCGTTATCATGGAGGTATCTCCGGTATAATTCAAGTGTGCATTCTTATCCACAGTTCGGAACAGATGATAGGCATAGGCTCCGCCATGCGGATTTTCGTCTGTCAGGTTGAATCCGATTCTGACATCTGCATTGGCTCCGTTCCAGTTATGGTATGCACCATAGCTCACATTACGTGCGGTTGCAAACTGCTCCGAAACCGTTCCGTCTGCAAATTCCAGCTTTAATTTGTAATAGTCTGCTCCGCTTGCACCAAGATTGATTTCATTGATTGCATTTGCAGTCTTGATATATTCCCCCTCAATAAACACCGCACCGTCTGCAGATAATTTGTATACCGCAATTTCCTTTGGTGCTGTTTTGGGGTTCTTCCAGACAATAATATCCGCATCACCCGATTTACGTACAATTACATATTTCGGCTGATAGGGGGATTGGTCAGGAATCGGCAGATTAACCAGACCGCTGTTTGCAGAAGCCTCGGTCAGCTCCGAAAACAAACCGTTCTTGCCCTTTACTGCAATTGCGGCAGTTACCGGGGTGTCCTCCTCCAGACCGGTTATCTCATATTCTGTCACCGATGCATCCAGGTACGCAACACACTCATCGTTAATCCAGAGCTGATAGCCATTGCAATCAGCCTCCTCCCAGCTGAAGCGGACACCGTCCTCGGTTCCTTCCCCGGCAAGCTCCGAAATTGCTTCGGGGACCTCCGAGCTTTCAAAATCCCCGTTTTCAATCAGATTTCCCCCGGTCGGCACACCGTCTGCAAGCAAGCGAACCGACACATTATCCAGCCACAAATCCGCATCAGCACCGGAGATTTGTGCATTGAGTGCGGACGGTGTGGAAGTAATCCCAAATTCCTCGGTAATGGTTGCCCACTCCTCCGAGTCAGGCAGTTCCACAGTTTTATTGACACCGCCGAAGCGAATCACTAAGGACCCGGTGTTTTTACTGCGGTAATCAAAGCTTAACTGATAGGTTTTTCCGGTTTCATAACCCTCGGTTGCGGTGCCGGAAAACAAAGCGATTGCATTGTTATAACGTGTTAAGTGCAATGCTTTATTTCCGGAAAGTTCTACAAATTCTGCCGCACAAAGCTTGGTTCTTCCGGTCAGCATCCAGCCGTCGCTGTTTAAGGGTGTATAAGCCGTGGTGCTTTCCTGCATGGGTACACTCTGCACGATAACGGTGCGGTGATTGCAGGTAATTTCGTATTCTGAGAGTCCACCCTCTATCAACGGTGCCGGAATCTGATTGATTGCACCCTTTGTAAAATCCACTTGTGAAACATCTACTTCTTCTCCGCTTTTACAATCTGTGATGCTCAGGTCAGAAAGCTCGGTGTCGTTCACCCAACAAAGAAAGGATGCATCCGCTCCCTGACGGATAATCAGGTTAGACAAACCAAGGTCTCCGTCTGCCAGCACTGCGGTTTGCACACACATTGCAAGCATACAAAGTATTAAAACAATACTGATTTTCTTTTTCATCGCACTCTCTCCTTATCGGTAAATCACAACATTGCCAATCAAGTACCATGACATATCTGCTACTACATAGTCACCCATGCGGATATCATAGATATTACCACGCTCCACACGGTCAGTTTTGGTATCATAGATGATGACATCAAACGGTCTGTAATAGTCCGGCGGAACCAGAGGCAGGATGTGTTCTTCTCCGCAATCCATCTTAATCATGCGTTTTTCTGCATCAATATCCAGAACGGTTCCGGACAGTAATGTGGTCGCATTCCGGAAATTACCGCCGGCTGACCATACCTTTTTGTCTCCCTCCGAAACAGAGTACAATACCCGTGCCGCAGTTACCTTGGAATTTACATCAGTTGCAATCTGGACAATATCGCCTGAGAGCATACCGGTAAACCGGTTTTTATCATCACTCAAAAGCGTTACCTTTCCGTAGAACGGTTGATGAAGCACAACCTGTTGGCAGACGGTCTCGTCTGAGGTCAGCACCTCACGAACCGACTCCACCACACATAAATCCGCATTTTCAACCGCTTTTAAGCCTGCCGCTTCGTCATTGACAACAGTTAAGAGCGAAGACTTTCCCCACTCGTCCATATCATAAACGGTGCAGGAAACATTTCTTCCGTTTGTCAGCCAGGATACGTTCTTGACCGTATAGCCCGACTTATCTGCCAAATCCTCCGGCAGCATCATAATCACTGCATCAGAATTCAGATAAACATCACTATTGATAAACCATCCGCACTCGGAACGGTATTCCAGCTCATTGATTGCGAACTGGGTAAACTGATCCTCTACATATCCGTTCGCAAGCTGAGCTGTGTCCAGCAGACTGATTTCAGACGCCTTGTTGGTTCTGTAACGAATCATCTGCTTCTGAGACAGCACCTCCTGCTCATTGGTCAAATCTGCAAATACCACTTTGTCTGCTGTCTTTTCGCCATTATAACGGATATTTTCCCGAAGCATATACTGATGCCATTGACCGTCGGTTGCAAATAACTGTACATAATAGCGGTCGGTGTTTTCATCCCGGAACAGCTTCGTCATAAATCCGTAGGAAACCACATCATACAAAAGCTCTTCTGCATAGGCAACCCTTCCGAAGGTATCTAAATAGAAGCGATAACGGCTTCCTGCTATGAGTTGTGTATAAAGCGGATCCTCCTCTGCCAGAAGATATGCATCAGACAATGTATATGCTTTCTCATCCAGGCAGACCGTATGCTCCTCATCTGCAGTTGCGGTGAGGTCTCCATCCGCAACCTGCGAGGATGCATAAATAAATGTTCTCTTTCCGGTTGTTCCCTTTGCCTCTGCAATCTGCAGAACATCCCGTGTCATAATTTCATTCAGGGAAGAAACTTTTCCGTTCCTGACAATGATATATTCGGTTTCATCGTTGTCCATATCCACCGTATAGCTCTGATTCTCCGCATCATAGGTATAGCTGTTGGTAATTACACCGTCAAAGGAGGAAACACTTTTCACAATCATGGTTTTATAAGCGGTAATTTTTACCACGTCATAAATGCCGTCACGGTCATTATCTATCATGGTAATTTGTCCGTTTCCTGCTTTAAAATCTGCTACCTCATAGTCGGTATAGGCAGTTCCGTTATAAATCACCTTAACGGTCGGACTGATTTTTTCCCGCTTGATTCTTCCGTCCTGCTCATATTCCAGCATTCTGATTGCATCGTCAACCGACTCTACATCCTCACGTTTTATGCTCAATATTTCATTCCGGTAGGGACGGGCATAAACAAGCTGATCATCATGCTCCAGCTCCTTTACATATGCCTCAACACGCAGGCCCAACAAATCATGATCCGCTTCGTTGGTGATTGCATAATGTACACCGTCAATCACAAGATGTGCATCTCCCGAAACCGGGGTATCCGTCAAATCGGTATAGGAATTCTGTGTAACAATTCCCTCTACCTTGGTAATTTTCCTGAACCGCTCCAGGATGGTCATATCCTCATCCACCTGATAGGAATCCATATCAAATACAAACGGATGAACCTCCAGGGCATCGTATAAAAGACTGACCATTTTTGCATTCGTCAAAGGCGTTTCTGCACCTAAGCCTGCGGTGTTGATCCCAACGCCGGATGCCGCTGTTACAACATCCTGACCGTTATCCAAAAGCATCTTGTAGCCCAAGCCTCTTAGTAAAATATCCAACGCCTGATGCCCCAAAACAGTACGTTGCTTCTGGAAATCCTTGATTCCCTCCAGCAAAAGACGTTCCTTTGCCAGTTGTATGGAATGCTCAGTTGCAATATTGTCAAATACTTCCTCGTCCTGAATCAGGTTTAATACGGCATTGGCATAAGCTCCTGCAGAAACATATCCGTTGGGATTAAAGGCTTCTGCCGAATAGCCGGAAAGGATCTCTAAACCAATTAAGGTTTCCAGCTCTCTTGCATCCTGATTTTCCGATGCCTGCACGCCCGGAAGCAGCTGTACGAACAGCATACATATCAATAAAATACAACTCCATCGTTTCATTGCTCCATCTCCCTTCCGGATTATTTCATAAACGCATCATAAATCATTTTTGCCGCCTCTGCACGGGTGCAGGTTTCTGTCGGTGCAAAGCCGTCCTGCTTTCCGTTGATGATACCTGCTTCATATAAGACTGTTACGGCATCCTTTGCATAAGCTGCAATCTGTGCTTCGTCTGCAAACGGCACATAGGCACGAACTGCATTCATCGGACGACCTACGGCACCGACGGTTCTGTAAATCATCACCGCCGCATCCTGCCGGGTGATGCTTCTGCCAATTCCAAAGGTTGTACTGTCCATACCGACGGCAATTCCCTTGATAACAGCATTGGCAACATAGGGTTCATACCAGGCACCCGACGCAACATCTGCAAATTCTGTGCTTGCTTCCTCTACCGAAAAGCCTGCCGCCAATAAAATCATTTTCACCATCTGTTCCCGGGTAACCTGCTCCTGCGGACAGAATTTCTTATCGCCCATACCGGAAACTACTCCCGCCTCGGAAAGTGCTAAAATCGCATCCTCCGCCCAGGAAGCTGTACCCAAATCATCAAAAGACTTTAACACACCTGCATTGGTAACGGTTGAGTTGATTGCCACACCGGTTCCGCTTCCGATTGCACTTGCTCCGCCGCCGTAGCCTCCGCCACCGCCGCCGGTTCCGCCTCCTCCGCCTTGCGAGCCGTTTGATTTGTTGGCTTCGGTTACTGCGGTTGCAAAGACCGAAACAATTTCTGCCGGAGTTCTGACCGCATTTTTATCCAGGGAAAGCACCATCTTTTCCTGCACCGTGGTCTTTTTGGAGTCACTCATGTTCTGATAGGTTTTATAAGCAGCTGCAGTGGTAATTCCCAGCTCTCTGCCATAGTCGGTGATTAACTGATGAATATCGCTGTAACGTGCATGATTAAAGGCATAGAGTACGTTTGCTTCTTCAAACACATCCGCCACCCGGTTTGTCAGGGAAATCGGCAGATTATCGGTCAGATAATCGCAGATCCAAGTCTGTTGCTCCTGCGGCATATCTTCATATGCAACGTTGTCAAATGGCTGATTCCATTCTGACATCAGCACCTCAGCCTCTGCATCTGCTTCATTCATCGCGCCTCCGATTATACATTCATTCAGATGTGCAACAAGCTCTGCATCCGTCATTTCGGAAATTTTATCCGAAGCACTGTACAAATTCCAGATGAGGTCCTTATTTTCGTCTACATGATTGTAAATATCTGTCTTGACACCTAACGATGCAAGTCCGGCAGAATTTGCAATTCCCTCGGTGGTGCCTTGCATAAAGGTCGGAAGCTCTGTTTTTGGTGTCCCTTTTAGTGTCAATACAATCTGTGAGGTAATGGTCGGATTGACATAATAAAAATCAAAGCTCTCTTCCCGGTCACTACCGTTTCGGATAATCACACTATATTGCTGATTTTCATTTCCCATTGCACCCTCCGGCATAACAAAGGAAAGGGGTGCAGGCTTGGTCTCGGTAATCAAATCCATTGCATAGACATCTCCTGGCAGGATATCGGTATCTCCTTTTGCGGTAATCATCAGCACCGCACCGTTTTCTTTTATCTCGGAAAGCGTTACGTTACAGATGACCCGTCTTCCGTCTACCTCCGGCTTGCATACAATCCCGGATGCTTCTGCAAAAGATGCAGAACACACCGATAAAATCATTGCAGCCACAAGACCTTTTTTCAAATATAGTTTCATCAAAAAACCTCCTTATCCCTTAATACCCGACATGGTCATATTATCAATGATATAGCGTTGTACAAAGCAGAACACACTAATCGGAACAATCATTGCAAACATCGATGCAATGATGCTCTGATTGCCCGGCAAACGGTCAGCAGATGCCAATACCACGCCGATGGTATGCGTTTCGGGGCGTTTTAAGAGCAGATACGGCATTAAAAAGTCATTCCATGCCGCATTGAAGGTAAACACACCGATGACCAGCATAATTGGCTTGGAAAGCGGCAGGACAATGCTCAAAAAGGTTCTTACCATGCCGCAACCGTCAATCTTTGCCGATTCAATATATGCCATCGGAATAGCATCAAAAAACTGCTTGAACAAAATTGTGTAGTAAACACTTGCACCTGCACCAATCCACATGGGCAGATAGGTGTTGGAAAGATTGCCTAAAATCGGGAAATTGATATAGGTCATATAAAGCGGAATCAGATTGGTGGTACCCGGAATCAGCATGGTGGTAAATAAAATTGTATAGACCAGCTTTGCACCCTTGGGACGAATCCGGGACATCACATAGCCCAGCATACCCGACAACAGCAAGGTAGACAGCACACAGCCTGCACACACTACAACACTATTGATGAAATAGCGGTAAAATTTCATCTCGTTCCAGACAATCGGGATATTTTTCAATTCAAAGCTATGCGGTAACAAGGTCGGCGGAATCCGGGTGAATTCCTCATAGCTTTTGATACTGGACATAAACACCCATAAAATCGGAGCAAGCATAATCAGACAGATTGTAATCATCGCAACATACATCATCGCATATGCAAACCGCACAATCGGGCGACGCATATCGGTGTAACGGAACACACCGTTTCTGGTTATTTCCTTTTTCATACTCTTTGCCCTCCCTTAGTCGCTCAGTTTCTTGTTCATGACATGGTAAAAGCCAGTCAGTACAAGTAAAATCAGACCGGTGATAACGCCCAGCGCCAGAGATTTTTCAATCTGGAAATCACGGAACGCATAGTAATAGCTCTGCAGACACAAGGTGATAGATTCATTCATCGGTCCGCCGCTTGTCATCTTCATCGGCTGAACCATAATCTGGAATACTGCAATAATCTGTTGTACAAACATCAGAAGCACCATACCGCGAATCTGCGGCAGGGTAACGTGCCAGATTCTGCGGCATATGCCGGCACCGTCAATCAGAGCCGCCTCATATAATTCGCCGTTGACCGACTGCAGACTTGCAAAGAACATCAGCGCCGTTGAACCCATCCCCTGCCAGGTCGATGCAAAAATCAGCATCGGAATGGTAATGCGGACATCCTCAAACCATTTGGACATCGGAAGTCCAAGCTTTACAAGCAAAGCATTTGCCGTACCGTTTTCTCCCGGGCGGAATACGGTTGTCCAGATAATTGCAATTGCGACAATCGAAACCAGGGACGGTAAATATGTAATAAATCTGAACACTCTTTTTCCGTGCATCAGCTCGTTAATCATAAACGCAACGGCAATGGGCGGAATAAATCCGATAATGAGTGACCAGATTAAATATTCAAACGTATTGACCAGACACTTTACAAAAAGGTGGTCTCCTAAAACAGCTTTATAATTATCCAATCCGGCGAATCCGGTTACATCATAGCCGGTCAGGTCAAAGAATGACAGAACAATTCCTCTGATTAAGGGCTGCCAGCTACAAATCAGAATACATAAAATTGCAGGTAAACCAAGAATCCAGGGTACATACTCATTTATAATCCTGCTGCGGACAAGTTTTTTTTGTGGTGTTATTGTTGTTTTCATAGTCCTCTCCACTTTCTTGAATGTTTTGCAGATAAAAGAAATTTCAGGAGATACCGCAATTTCAATCCGGGTATCTCCTAAATAAGGTTAAGGTCGGGCACGGAAGAAAGGATTTTCTCCCATGCCCGGGTATAGGCGTTAATTGATTTTATCCAGGAAATTAAACTGGAATTCCTTTACACTTTCATCCAGCATTGCCTGAATATCTACATTTTCTTCCAGCAATACCTTCTGCAACAATGCATCAATCACTCTGTAAAGGTCCTGTGCACAGTACGGTTCTTCCGGCATCAGGGTAGTGTTTTCCAAATCCGGATACTGCTCAAACTTTCTCTGGTCTACATTGATGTAATCTTTTCTTGCTTCCTCGATGGTGTTCAAGTAGTTTTTATCGCTCCATACATAAGCATTGGTAGAACCAACCACATAGTTATTCTGGTTATCTGCTGCAAAATCTTCCTTCAGCTTTGCAATCTTTTCTTCGCCCATCTTCGGGGTAAAGCCGCAGATTTCCAGCCAGTTAAAGCAAGCATCCAGCTCTTCCTGAGTTGCAGTCTGGGAGAACATATAAAGCGTTCCGCCCATCAGCGCTTTTCTGGTTCCGTCCACACCCTTCGGCAATGCACACATAGAGAAGGCTTCCAAGGGCAGAGGATTCTGCTTGAAGATTTCTGCAAAGTTATTTCTTTCATTGGACGGTGCATAGATACCCATTGCTACCTGACCACCTGCAAACTGCTTGCGGAAGGTCGGAACATTTACCAGTGCATTATCGCCAATAACATCATACTTCCACTTCAGGTCATGTACATACTGGAACGCATTGACCATTTCGGGTGAGTTGTAAACTGCAGTCCATTTTCCGTCGATACATTCTTCAAACTTTGCACCGAATGCCCATGCAATGTTCATAAAGTGCCAGCCGCCGTTACCGTCCATGGTCGGCATAAAGAAGCCCTGTACACCGGTTTTTTCCTGAATAATTTTTGCTTTTTCCGCCAAATCCTCCCAGGTTGTCGGGAACAGCGGAATTCCGTTTTCATCCACAAGACCAGCCTGCTCAAAGAGCTGTGCGTTACACAAAAGTCCCATAACATACACGTTGCAGGGAATTCCGAAGTATTTGCCGTCTCTGGTCAGGTCAATCATAACACTCGGGCTGATTGCCTTGTCAAAGCCACGTTCAGTAATCTGCTTGGTAATATCACCGGCATAATTACCGTCGATAATCTTCTTTGTTTCGGTAAAGAAGGTGTCATAGAGCATCGGCAAATCACCGCTGGACGCCAAAGGAAGGAAGGTTTCCAAGCTATATCCGTATCTGCGTTCAACTACATTGACATTGGGATACTTTTCGTTCATTTCTGCAACTCTGCTTTTGAAAACCTCGTATTCTGCTTCGTTGGTTTCCTCCGGCACATTACCGATTGTAATTTCCACCTTGCCGTCGGTTGCGGTCTCTTTTTCTCCGCAACCTGCCATACTTGTGCAAAGAAGTACCAATGCACTCAAAAGACTAACGATTTTTTTTGTTTTGTTTTTCATAATGTTTCCTGTTCCTTTCTCAGTCTTGACTGAATTTTTGCACATTTTTATCAAATGCAACTACCTTAACCTTTTCCTATGCTCTTATTGTAGCACCATCCCCCGCCCGGCACAATGCCACGATTTTACAAAATGGTTTGCTATTTACTTTTTTTAGTTTTTTTTCTTTCGGAGTTAATTGTTGTTTCTTGATTTTCTGCCCCGATATGATATAATGAGTACAATGAGGATAATTGTGTGATGAAATTGATTCAAAGGAGGAAAAAGAATGCAGACCTATTTTAAAAACATCCGGTTTCTTTTGGTAAGAATCCCTTGTTTAATTATGTCTGTTCTGATGCTTTGTGCACTGGTATTGGTTGCCAATTCACAGCACAACGAACTGATTTCCGGGTTCCGCAACCAATGTAAGCAGTACGAAACCTCTTTGAACCTGTTGTTGTCAAAGCAACACAGTAAGGCATCCTTTATCACGCAGAACAACTGGATTGCGGAAAATCTGGAAATACAAAACTACATAGAAATCGGCAAACGCCTCAATTCCATTCATTCCACCAGCTATCATGAAATTTCAGCGCTTTATATTGTAAATCAGAAAAATGAATATTTCAGCCGTCCTACTGCATTAGACTCAAAAAATCTGTTTACCTTTGAAGATGTTGCAAGAGATTATAATATGAAACTGTTTTATTCCGAGCATGACGAAACACCCTCCGGAAAAATCTCCATTATCTACCCAATCTATCAGAACAACGGTCAGCTCTGTGCCGGATTGGTTCTGGAAATGCCGGTCAGCAAAATTCTGGAGGAGCTTCCGTATGATGCGGAAAATCCCCCCTGTATCACCATCGAAAGCCCGGATTTTTCCTACCAGACCAAAAAGAAATATCCATCCATCCTCTACACCGGAAAAAACAGAATTACACTACCGGACAGTCATGTAACCTTTACCCTCAGCATCAGTATTTTCCCGGTTGTAAAGACAGTATTTTCCATGCTTTGCCTGTTCCTTGCTATCCTTTTGGTTTTCTTCGCCATTCTGCGGTTTTTAGCACATTGTGTCATACAAAGCATCAATCAGCCTTTATCCGAGATAGAAAAAACCTTAAACACCTACTCAGACTCGATAACACCTCAAAATCAAGAAGCAGGAAGTGATTCGTATGACGAATAAAAGCATCAAAATTCTGATTGTTGAAGACGATATCAACATCCGTAATTATTTAAAAAACTTAATCAATAATTCCGATACCGATTTTGCAGTCATTGCCGAAGCAGATAATGGCTTGAACGGAATGCAGATGGCAAAGAAAATCATGCCGGATATTATCATCACCGATATTTTTATGCCGATTATGACCGGCTTTGAGATGCTGGAGGCATTGTCCGAATACCGGTTTGAAACCTTGATTCTTTCCGGCTATGACGATTTTCAGTATTTAAAGCTTGCCTTAAAATATGGGGTAACCGATTACCTCTTAAAGCCATTGAACGAGCAGGATTTATTCAACACCTTAGAGTCCATGAAAACCAAGCTTTCCGGAAAGCAGACCAGTCTCAATCATAATACGCTGGATTTTGTACGTTCTCACTATATCCATGACCTGTTCCGCAGTTATGCAAAGCACACAAATCCGGACATCTTTTTGTCTTTACTGTCCAATGTACAGCATCCTTACTTTGCGGCGGTTTATCTGGTCTTTGATGGTTCGTGTTCGCAAGAACGTTCAAAAACTGTTTCTGACTTGTTTTCTGACTGTAATGTGATTGATTTTTCTCCCAATAGTATGTTTGTCATTCACAATGCACCAGCTGCATTTGATGCAGAAAAGCTCTACAATCTTTATGCAGTCAACATCCCCTTTCTGCATATCGGCATCAGTATTCCTGCACATGAGGATGAAAATGTGATTTCTGCGATTTTTAGTGCCTACCGTTATGTAGAATATCAGCGGATTTTTAAAAACAACCGGTGCTACACCGACCACCGCATCCCCGAGCGAAAAACCGATATCAATACGCTTTACGAAAGCTTTAACGCCCTTTATCAGCATATTGAAAATAACGACCGGGATGCGTGCTGTGAAACGCTCGAAATCCTTTCTGCAGACGGATTTTTCTTTGACGATTTCCCGAATTTCAAAATTCTGGTGATGCGTTTTTTGTTCCATTTAGAGAACAAATATACCACCTTGTTTGATACGGTTGCCAACTCAATTGAAATCAATGTCGATAAATTTGAGGATTTGGTTTCGTTAAGGGAGCATATCGAAGAAATCATTAACACCGTTATCAGCGAAAAAAGTCAGGAATCACAGAAATATCATAAGGTGGTCCGGGATGCAATTTCCTTGATTCAGGAAAATTACCGCACCGTCACAATTGAACAGGCAGCGGAGCAGCTTTTTATTTCTCCATCCTATCTGATGTATCTGTTCAAGCAGGACACCGGCGAAACCTTTTATAACTACATCATCGACTATCGCATCAACATTGCCTGCAAGCTCTTGTCCGAGGGCAAAAAAATCTACGAGGTCAGCGAAATGGTCGGCTACAAGAGTGTGAAATTCTTCTCTACCATTTTCAAGAAACGAACCGGGCTGACTCCCAGCGAATACGCAAAGCAAAACCATTGATTACCAAAAGGAAGATTGATTATGAAAAAGGCAGTACAGATTACCATTGATTTTCTGCGGCGGTTCGGCATCCGTACCCGTCTTTTGATGCTGCTGATTATCTCAACTGTTCTGGCAACACAGTTGGTTTCCGGAATTGCAACCAACCGCATGACCGATTTGTTCATTGCCGAAAAAAACAACTATTGGAACGTCAGTCAGCAGATTATCCGCAACAACCTTACCAATATGATTAAGCAGATTGACTTTTATGCCTTTCAGGTCCTGGAGGACCGTTCTGTGTTCAATCACTTAAACACCCGTTCCTTCCTCTATCAGAACCGTCGGGAATATATCGAAAAACGACTTTCCGAAATTGTCAACGGCTCCTCACCGGTTGAAAAAATCTCTATCCTCACCTATGGCGGTGAACAATTCAATTCCGACCGGACGCCGGGCAATTTAGATTGCAGTATGTTTGCCGGGGTAGAGAATATTTCTGTGATTATGCAGATTCCAACCACATCATTAGATGCAGTCAATAATGTGCAGGTAAGAACACTGACCGATTTTTCTACCGGTATTTCTTATGGCTATCTTTGCATTTTTATCAACGACAGCGCCATCTATGACTGTTATCACAACATTCTCTCCGAGGGTGACACCTGTATGATTGTCAACGGAAAGCATCAGGTCATTTTCAGCGATTCTGCGAACACGCCGGATAGCCTTTTATCCCTGGCAATCCCAGATTTAAACACCGAAAATCAGTATGTGACCGAAAACATTATACAAAACAGCGCCTACTATTCCAAGAAAATTAAAATCAATTCCACCCCGACACTCGACTGGTATCTGGTTTGTTCCTTCTCCAATCAGGAATTAAGAAATCAGCTCCGGAACCTAAACGGTATCATGACCGCACTACAGCTTGTCATTCTTCTGATTGCAATTCTGATTATGATTCGTATGAGCAACCGGATTACAAGCTATATACGCAAGCTCTATCAGAAAATGAGCCGGTATCCCCAGAACACGGCAAGCGATTACCCGCTTACCGCCGGTTCGCAGGATGAATTTGCATTTTTAGACCATACACTTCACGATATGATTTCTCGGATTGACCTTTTGATGGAGAACATCAAAACCAATCAGAAAAAGCAACGGGAGCTGGAGCTACAGATTATGCAGGCACAAATCAATCCGCATTTTATCTATAATTCCATCGACAGCATCAGCTGTCTTGCTTTGGAGAACGGACAGTACGAAATCCGGAAAATTGCAATTGCACTTGCGAACTTTTTCCGCATCAGTCTTTCCAAGGGGCAGAAGCATATCACCGTTGCGGACGAATTGCAGCACGTAAAATACTATATCACCATCGAGCAGTTCCGGGCAAATAACTCCTTTAATGTCACCTATGATATTGCGCCCGATATTATGGACAAGAAAATTATCAAGATTATTCTGCAACCGCTGGTGGAAAATGCAATCCGGCACGGATTAAAAAATAAGCCGGGTATCGGGCATATCAAAATTTCCGGCTTCCTTTTAGACGGTGCATTGCATTTTGAAGTCACCGATGACGGAACCGGCTTTGATACCTCTATTTTAGAAAACAAGGATGCCTATCATGGCTTTGGATATCAGAATATCAACGACCGTATCAAATTGGAGTACGGAGAAGAATACGGACTCAGCTATCATAGTGTACCGGGCAAGTTTACCCGGGCAGAAATCATTATGGGATTTTCCGAAAAGAACGAAGGAGAATAAATAATGGAACTCAAACAAATTTCATCTTTGATAAAGCTCAGAACACCGGCAGACCTTTCGTCAGAAGAAAAAACACACAAGCTGATGTTAAAGGGTTCGACCTTTTCTTATCAGCTTGCGGTTCATACCGATGTTCCGATTCATGCAGAAATCACACTCACCTCACCGATATCGGATTTTGTTACCATTTACGCCGTCCGGGATGTTCTGATGGACTATCCGAAGGATCCGAACAATAGCGATGACGATTATCTGACCGACACCCCCGGACTGATGCCCGACCTTTTAGAGCCGATAGACCAACTCAATCAGAGCTTTTTATTAAAAAGCGAGGTTTCTGCACTCTGGGTTGAGGTTACCCTCCCGGAAACTATCCTTGCTGGAACTTATCCGATTACCATCAGCCTCTGTTATCAGAGAATCTGCGAACCGGGCAAGCATTACCGGCAGGAAAAAACGATGCAGATTGAGGTGCTTGATATCGCACTTCCCAAGCCAGAGCTGATTTTTACGCAATGGCTTCATGTAGATTGCATTGCATCGGCACACAACACCGAAATTTACACAAAACGGCACTGGGAGCTGATTGACCGATATTTAGAAATGGCGGCAAGGTTAGGAATTAACATGATTTTAACTCCGGTTATCACACCGCCGTTAGATACGGATATCGGCACACGCCGCCCCTGCACACAGCTGGTACAAATCGAAAAAAAGGGCGAGAAATATACCTTTGACTTTTCCCTGCTGACACGATGGATTAACTTATGTCAGAAGCATCATATCGAGCGGTTTGAAATCTGCCATCTGTTTTCGCAATGGGGTGCGGCATTTGCACCGAACATTGAAGTAACAGAAAATGGCGAAAAAACCTTACTTTTTGGATGGCACATTTCCTCTGACGATGCCCGCTATACCGGATTTTTAAAGCAATTTATTCCGGCACTGGTTGACTTTTTCCAAGAAAAGGGAATTGCGAAAAACTGCTATTTTCATATTTCGGACGAACCGGAGCCCAAGCACATCGATGTCTACAAAAAAGCATACAACCTGATAAAGCCACTCATTGGAGACTGTCAGACCATTGACGCACTCTCTGACTATGAGTTTTACAAAAACGGTCTGGTAGAAAATCCGGTCTGTGCATCCGATTTTATCGAACCCTTTTTAGAACACAAGACAGAAAGGCTTTGGGCATACTATTGCTGTGCACAAGGAAAATCGGTCAGCAACCGATTTTTGGCAATGCCCTCCTACCGCAACCGCATCATCGGTTTACAGCTTTATAAATTCGGCTTGAAGGGATTTTTGCATTGGGGTTATAATTTTTACAACTGCTGGCGTTCCCGCTACGCAATTAACCCATACACCACAACCTCGGCAGAACACGCCATGCAATCGGGTGACCCGTTTTCTGTCTATCCCGGCAAGGATGGACCTTTGCCGAGCCTTCGGGCAATGATTTTCCGTGAAGCACTGCAGGATATCTGCATCTGCAGGCTGTTAGAACAATCCATCGGAAGGGAAAAGATAATTGCATTGATTGATGCCGAAAAACCGCTTACCTTCTCCGAATATCCGAGGAATAACGACTATATCGAGAAGCTGACCGAGCAGATGCTTTGCATGATTTCAACACAGAAGGGAGAATCCTCCGATGTCTGAACGACTAAAACAACTCATGAACAAACAGGGCGAGAATTATATTCTCCCCTTTCTTTGGTTGCACGGAGAAGATGAGCAAACACTCCGCACCGAGGTACAAAAAATTTACCAATGCGGCATCCGTGCTTTTTGTGCCGAATCCCGTCCGCACCCTGATTTTGCAGGAGAAAAATGGTGGCAGGATATGGATGTCTTAATTGACGAGGCAAAAAGGCTTGGTATGAAGGTCTGGATTTTAGATGATTCACATTTTCCGACCGGACCTGCGGCAGGTCATGCCGCAACCTGCGATGCCGAAAACAGAAAAACCATACTCGGACACCGTTGGGTGGATGTGTGCGGTCCTTTGGATGGGGCATCCTTTCTTCCGCCGCACGAGGTTCAGACCGACCAAATCCGCTATGTCATCGCCGGGCGGTTGGATAAAGCGGAGGAATTTTTTGACTTGACGAACCGTTTCATAAACGGTAGACTTTATTTTGATGTTCCGGACGGTATCTGGCGGATTTACTATTTCTACCTCAACCCCGACTGCATTCATTCGCCACACGTCAATCATCTGCGAAAAGGTGGTGCCGGGGTGCTTTTAGATGCAGTCTATGAACCGCATTTTGCACACTACCATGCCGAGTTCGGCAAAACTGTTGCCGGCTTCTTTTCTGATGAACCGGGATTTTTTGCTTGTGAGACAGGCTATGATTCCTACGAAAGAAGGTTAGGCGACGAACACCTTTCCCTGAACTGGGACACCATTTTAGAATCGCTCCTTTGTACACGATTAGAAAAGCCGATTTATGAAATTCTGCCCGTTCTGGTGGATAACAACCTCTCAACCGCAGAAAAACGTGCCTACTACCGCCATACCTATATGGACATCATCACCAAGCTGTATGATGAAAATTTCTGTTCCGTGTTAGGCGATTGGTGTCGGGCGCACGGTGTGGAATATATGGGGCATATCACCGAGGATAATAACACCCATTGCCGCACCGCACTCTCTGCAGGTCACTTTTTCCGCGGAATGTACGGTCAGGATTACAGCGGTGCGGATGTGGTGCTTCATCAGATTCTGCCCGGCATGGAGGATATCAACCATGCCGCATTTACCGGATTTTATGCAAACTCACTTTCTGACGGAGCATTTTATTCCTATTCGCTTTATCAGATGGCAGTATCCCTTGCCCAGATTGATGCCAAAAAGAAGGGCAGAACCATGTGCGAATTATTCGGTGCATACGGTTGGGGCATGGGAATTAAAATGATGAAATGGATGGCAGATTTTATGCTGGTACGCGGTGTAAACCGCTTTGTTCCGCACGCATTTTCCCCGAAGGATTTTCCGGATGAGGACTGTCCTCCGCATTTTTATGCACAAGGAAGCAATCCGCAGTTTGAATGCTTCAGACATCTTATGGGATATATGAACCGGGTTGCACATCTGTTAGATGGCGGACACCATGCCGCAGAAATTGCGGTTTTATACGATGGTGAAAATGAATGGAGCAGTGATGATATTCTGCGTACACAAAAAATCGGTCAGGTATTGACCAAAGCACAATTGCAATATGATATCATCCCATCCGACTGTTTAAAGGCAGGAGAAATAAAAGAAAATAAGCTGATTTTAAATACACAAAAATATGCCGTTGTGATTGTCCCCTACTCCTATTATATCACGGCAGAAACTGCAGAAGCACTCAAATATCTTTCAGAATCCGGAATCCGGATTCTGTTTGCAGAAAAAGCCCCGAAGCAGATTTTAGAGGATGGTTCGGCATTTACCACAACCGATTCGATTCTCTCACTTTCCTCGCTTTCTGAGCATTGCAGAAAGCTGACCGGGTCAAATATTCAGATTTCAGGTTGTGAAAATTCCGGAGATTTGCGGAGCTATCTCTATCAACACGACGACTGTACCGTTGTTATGCTGGTGAATTCGCATCCCTCACACACCGTTTCGGCAGACATCTCATTGCCGGCAGAGCAAAACATATACGAATATGATGCATATTCCGAAAAGCTGTATGCAGAAAAACACAGTTTCCGCCTGATGCTTCCGGCATACGAAAGCCGAATTCTGATTATCACCCAGCAAACACTTCCCGCTTCTGAAAAAACAGAATTTCCAAACCAACTTTCCCGAAAGCAGCTTATCTGGACAGTCAGCATCTGCAAACAATCGGAGTATCCGAATTTTCAAACCTATGAAACAACCGATATGCTAAGAAACTATAACACCCCTGACCTGCTTCCCGATTTCTCCGGAATCATCCGCTACGAAACAGAGGTGGAGGCAGAAGCTGAGCTTTCCGGCGAGATTTCTATTACCGGAGTCAGCGATAATGTGCAGGTATTTGTAAACGGGCAGGATATGGGAATGTGTATTGCTCCGCCCTACCGCCTCCCGATCTTTCTGAAAGCCGGAAAAAACAAGCTTGTATTAGAAACCAGAACCACACTTTATCCAAAAATTCCGGATGTTTTCTCCCGGTATCTGCCGATGACCGCCTCCGGTATCACAGGAAACATTACAATTTCTTATTACAAGTAGTAGAAAAGATTAAAATTCAATCACTATTTTAAGAACAAACAATGCACTAAGTAACGCAGGGATTGCGATTGTGATGCCGATTTTAAAGAAATCAATATAGCCGAATTTCAGTCCATGCTCTTTTAAAATCGTCCCCCACATAATGCCTGCGAGTGCTCCAATCGGAGTCAGGCAAGCACCGAGATTGGAACCGATTACCGTGGCATAGATTGCCGAAAGATTTGAGCTTATATTTGCAAGAATCGAAGAGAAAAGCACACTCATCGGAATGTTGTTAATCAGGTTCGAGGCAAAAAATGAGGAGATGCCGTATTTCCAGACGGGATAGGAATTTCCAAGAAGCGTAAATATCCTGGCGGTCACTCCGTTCTGACCGAGTGCTTCCACAATGACAAACATGGAAATAACAAACGGAATCAGCTCCCATGGTGCTCTTTTCATGCAGTTAGCCAGAAGAATCGGTTTTTTTCTTCTTAGAAGCGCAATCACGATATTACAAATAAGCAGACTAATCACAGAAATAAGAGAAACCAGCCACATTTCAATGCCGATATATGATGCCATAGCAAGCACCAATGTGCAAACTCCCAGATGTACAATCCCCACCCAAAGAGAAAGTTTATCCTTCATTTCAACTACATCAGGCGTTGCAATGATAGGTTTGGAGAATTTTTTGAAATACAGCAGAAAAAGCAAAACACAGGAAACAATACCGGCGGCAAGCGTGGGGAGAAGCATCACCCTGGCATATGAAACAAAGTCTCCGCCCGCTGCAGTAACAAGATATATGTTTGTCGGATTTCCTATAATCAACGCCATACTCCATGTGTTTGCCGCAATAAATTCAGCAGCAAGATAAGGAATCGGGTCAATGTGTGCATTTTTTGCAAAATAGCAGACAAAGGGTGTGAACGAAAGAATAATTATGTCGTTAGAGGTAAATACAGTCAGGATAGCAACTGTAACATATAGCATAACAAAAAGCTTTACCTGGCTTTTTCCTGCACGACCAAGAGACCAGTTTGCCAGAAATTTGAAAAAACCAAGCTCATCCAGAAAAATAGACAAAACTGTCATCGAGATAAAAAGCACCAGAATTTTGAGCGGATTGATGGCACTATCGGTCACTAAAGCTGTGCCAACACCTTTCGGGCTGACCGTTCCTGAAACAAGCAATACTGCCGCACCAATCAGAGTGATAACCCAGTAAGAAGAAACTGAGAATCTCCCTATCTTGAATTTTGGAAAAAATAAAACTGCCAATGTCATCACAAGGCAGGTAATCGCCGCTATGGAAATTGCGTAACCCATCATAACCCCTCCGGAATTTTCAAATTATCATTTGTTTTTACATTATAATACAAAATTTTTGCTCATCGAACTATATCATACTATAAAATGATAAATTTTGCAAGCGAATCAATAAAATCTCTTTTATTCTTTATATAAAAGAGATTTCGTACCGAAGAAGAACTCATAAAAAGAACAAAGCGGCTTCGCCGAAACCGCTCCATAAAATTATCGTGTACTTTGAACTGATGCAGAGCGGTAAGAAGAAGCAGGTCACTTTGTTACGCCCATGTGCGTTTCCGCCATTGGCGGAAATTTTCGCACGGGCATTCAATTCTTTTTACTTTATAGGAACGAAGTTTCCTATAAAGTAAAAAAGCTTCTGATAGAAGCCCCGCCTGCAGGCGTGGGATTAAGGAAACAATTTTGTTATTCCAGAAATTACAACATAAATGTTGTAATTTCCTATATAATAAAAATAAGCTTTGCATAAGCAAAGCTACATTCTTCTTCCTTATTCACTATTACTTATTACTTTCCAAAAATCGACATGTGTTTTAGGGAAAAGTGAATAGTGAATAGGTAATAAGTAAAATCGACATTCCTCTGTCGAAGAATGTCGATTTTTGGTACACCTTCAGGGACTCGAACCCTGGACACCCTGATTAAGAGTCAGGTGCTCTACCAACTGAGCTAAAGGTGCATTTCCAAACCACGAATAATATGATACCACAGATTAAAAGAAATGTCAATACTTTTTTTTAAATTTTTTAAATTTTTTTTGATTTTTTTCTTTTGCAAAATTATGTAGTAAAAATCCAGATTTTTATGAAAAAAATAACGGAGCATTCATTCTGAACACTCCGTAGTTTTTTCATTAAAGAGCTGCTTTTGCAGTCTCAACCAGCTTAGCGAATGCAGCCGGATCAGCGATTGCGATTTCAGAAAGCATCTTTCTGTTCATTTCGATACCGGACTTCTTCAAACCGTTCATAAAGGTTGAATAGTTCATACCGTTCATCTTTGCAGCAGCGCTGATTCTTGCAATCCACAATCTTCTGAAATCACGCTTTCTGCGTTTTCTTCCGATGTATGCATTCTGCATGGAACGCATAACAGCCTGATTTGCAACACGGTACAGTCTGCTTTCGCCGCCTCTGAAGCCTTTTGCAAGCTTTCTGATCTTATTGTGTTTCTTTCTTGTATTTAAAGCACCTTTTACTCTTGCCATTGTAACTTACCTCTCTTTCAATCTTATTTGTAAGGAATTAACTTCTTGATTACAGCAGCATTTGCAGCAGAGCAGTAAGCTTGCTTTCTCAAATGACGCTTTCTCTTGGTGGTCTTCTTGTTCAGGATGTGTCTTCTGAACGACTTATTCATCTTTACCTTACCTTTTTTTGTAAGATTGAATCTTTTTGCTGCGCCTCTATGTGTCTTAATTTTAGGCATAATATTCCACTCCTTCCAAAATTTTACAACTTATTGTGTGATGGGGGCTAAAAACATGGTCATGTTTCTGCCTTCCAATTTTGCAGGACGTTCTACCGTCCCATACTCTTTCACTGTTTCTGCAAAACGAACCAGAAGAGCCTCGCCGATTTCGGAATGACTCAGCTCACGTCCACGGAAACGTACGGTTACCTTTACCTTATCTCCAGAGGTTAAAAACCGTTTTGCATGATTGCACTTTGTCAAGAAATCATTGGTATCAATGGACGGAGACAATTGAACCTCTTTGATATTCACTACCTTTTGATTCTTTCTGTTCTCCTTATCACGCTTTGCAAGCTCAAACTTATACTTGCCGTAATCCATAATCTTGCAGACCGGAGGCACTGCTCCCGGTGCAATCTTTACCAAATCCAGATTTGCTTCATTTGCAAGCTCCAATGCCTGCTTTGCAGACATCACGCCCAACTGTTCTCCGGTTTCGGAAATAACACGTACTTCTTTATCTCTGATTTCCTCGTTGATTTGCAAGTCCTTCCCAGCTATGGTGAATCCCTCCTAAAACGATTTACTCTAACAAAGAACAAAGCAGCTTCGCCGCAACCGCTCTATAAAATCATTTTGTACTTGAAAGTGACACAGAGCGGTAAGAAGAAGCAGAATGCTTTGTTTCGCCCATGTGCGTTTCCGCCATTGGCGGAAAATTTCGCACAGGCATTCAATTCTTTTTACTTTATAGGAACGAAGTTTCCTATAAAGAGAAAAAAAACGGATGCAAAACACCCGTACCACAAAAAGAAAGCTCTTTTCATATTTACCGCAAAGCACGAAAAGCCGTACGGTGAGAACGGGAATGTTCTGCTTGTTTTTTTATGCTCCGGACGGCTTTGCCGTCCGGAACTGAATTTTGCTGAAATTATGCGGAATAAACACTACACTGTGTCTTATCCTTACCTTTTCTTTCAAACTTAACGCGTCCGTCAATCAAAGCAAATAATGTATCATCCTTACCGATGCCTACATTGTTACCCGGATGGATTTTGGTTCCGCGCTGTCTTACCAGAATATTACCAGCCAAAACGACCTGACCGTCAGCTCTCTTGACACCTAAGCGTTTCGATTCGCTGTCACGACCGTTTTTGGTACTACCCATACCTTTTTTATGAGCCATTTAAAACACCTCTGCTTTCGATTTTAATATACTGTTCGCAATTCAATTACGCATTGATTGCTTCGATTGTTACCTTTGTAAACGGTTGTCTGTGACCCTTTTTACGACGGTAATTCTTCTTTCTCTTCATCTTGAAAACGTAAATCTTCTTTGCTTTGCCCTGCTTTTCAACCTTAGCGGTTACAGTAGCACCTGCAACGGTCGGAGCACCGACGTTTACATTTTCACCATCAGCTACAACCAATACCTTATCAAAGGTTACACTCTCACCTTCAGCAACGTCTAACTTCTCGATGAAGATAACATCACCCTGAGATACCTTGTACTGCTTGCCACCTGTTTCGATTACTGCGTACATTAAAACACACCTCCTTAATAATATGAAGTCACGCTATTGCAGGCAAACAAACTGTTTTTAAAGCCTGCTCTATGCGGATGCTTCTATATTGTACCACAGTAAAATAATTTTGTCAAGCTTTTTTTCTAAAAACAATTGACATTTTTTTCATTCTGTGTTAAACTCATTTTTGAAAATAATTTTTTTGAGTTTTTCTCATTTTATGGAGTGAAGTCATGGAAGCAAACAAACAGAATTTATATGAAAAATTATCTGCCCACCTGGATTTTATGAGTATTGCAGAATACAAAATTGCCTCAAGCATTCTGACAAATCCGCAGATTTTTATTACCTATTCTATTGCAGAGGCTGCCGGTGTTGCCAGAGTTTCGCAAGGGAGCATCAACAATTTCTGCCAGAAATATGCCGGATGCGGATTTGCCGCCATGAAGCTTTTGTTATCCTCTCAGCTTTCTGAGTATCGGAAATCAGAATCCGGCAATATCGGACAAGAGGATTGCTTTGCCGGGATTTTCCGCCAGAATATCCGGGATACCTCTCAGGCATTTCAGAGTACGGCAGAGCTGAATCAGTCCGAAACACTCATCCGGGTTGCGGACAGAATCCTTTGTGCAAAGCGGATTGAGCTATATGGCGTATTCCATTCCGGTCTTGCTGCAAACAGCTTTTGTTACGAGCTGTTACAGTTAGGCTTGCCGGCAGTATATGTCAGCGATATGCTGACCTGCAGTGTTTCCGCAACCATGCTGAGTCCGGACAGTCTGGTGATTGCCTTTTCCTCCTCCGGAAAAACAAAGGAAATCATTGATGCAGTCTCGCTCGCACGGCATAATCAGGTCGGAATTATTTCTGTTACCTCCAATGCCTATTCCCCACTTGCCAAGCTTTCGGATGAGGTTCTGATTTCTGCCGCAAGCGGTAATTCCTCCGGCAGACGCAGTAATGAAATCCGTTTATCACAATTGTTCCTGACCGATGTAATCTGCCGTTATCTGCGCAGTCAATTAGATGCGACCGGAGCAAACAAAAACAAACAAGTAAAAGAAATATTAAGCTCCCACAATGTTCAGGACTAAAACAAGGAGTATTCATCATGACAGACAAACAAGCAAAAATCAAAAATGCAATTGCAATCGGCACTCTTTGTGCCACCTCCTATCTTGCCATCTATTATGCAAGAAACATTTTAAGTGCCGTAACGCCACAGATGATTGAAAAGGAAGGCTTTTCCACCGAGCTGATTGGTTCGGTTTCCTCTGTTTATTTTGTGCTTTACGCCTTCGGTCAGCTCATTAACGGAATGATAGGCGACCGGGTAAAGGCGCGCTATATGATTAGCTTTGGTCTGGTGTTTGCCGGCATCTGTAATTTTCTTTTTTCACGGTTTGCAGGCGAAGCATTGGTTGCACATATTGTATACGGTCTGACCGGATTTTTTCTATCTATGATTTATGCACCGATGACAAAAGTGGTGGCAGAAAATACTGACCCAATCTATGCGACCCGTTGCACACTCGGTTATACCTTTTCATCCTTTTTCGGAACACCGCTCGCCGGTGCAGCCGCCATGGTAATGACCTGGCAGGGGGTATTCTTCAGCAGCAGTACCGCACTGCTTCTGATGGGTATTCTTTGTTTTATCATCTTCCTTTTCTTTGAAAAGAAGGGCATCGTGCGTTACAATCAATTCCAACGAAAAAATGAGGGCAAAACCGGCGGAATCCGTCTGCTGATTCAACGTAAAATTATCCTGTTTACCTTTATTTCGGTGCTGACCGGCATTGTACGCACCTCCGTCGTTTTCTGGATGCCAACCTATCTTGCACAATATCTCGGTTTTTCCACCGAACACGCCGCACTGATTTTTACCATATCCACCTTTATTATTTCTTTGACACCCTTTGTTTCGGTATTTATATATGAAAAGATTTTTCATTTTCAGATGGAACGGACAATTCTTTGTGCGTTTTCGCTGAGTGCTGTCTTTTTCCTGCTGGTGCGACTGATTGCACTCCCTGCAATCAATATTGCTCTGTTAGCACTTGCCATCATCTGCTCCGGAATCGCCGCCTCCATGCTCTATAGCCGATACTGCCCGAGCCTCCGGGACACCGGAATGGTTTCCTCGGCAACCGGCTTTCTGGACTTTGTAAGCTATATGTCGGCAGCATTTGCCAATACAGTTTTTGCCAATGCCGCTACCAGCATCGGCTGGGGAAATCTGATTCTGGTCTGGTTCGGATTGCTTGCCACCGGTGCAATTGTCTGCCTGAAGGACGGACTTCGTCCGTCGCAAACTCCAAATATTTCTATTTAAAAACAAAAGGATGTTGCGTTAAACATTTTGTGTATATTTTATTCAAAATTGCAGGGGCGGAAGTCCGCATCCGCCCCTACAAGAAAATGAATTTTTATACATGATATACGTTTAACACAACAGTCCCTTGCCTTTTATCTGATTGTTTCCGCACGCAGGATATATGCATCCTGCTCCTTTTTCGGAACGGTATTCCAGAGAGCGTTCCATCCGCAGATTCGAACCTGCAGGTTCGGATATTTCTGCGGATTTTTTTGTGCGTCCTTTAATA
>SVJN01000161.1 GCA_015068965.1 Oscillospiraceae bacterium | reverse complement strand
TGACGGAATTTATGACGAAAGGTTGCCGGAGCTGTTTACAAGAATTTTAAACAACCAGCGCAAATGCGGTATGCCGGGTAAATACCTTGGAAACACAACCTCCGCATCCGACCGTGACACCGGGCACATCGCCGCCGGAACAAGCAAAATACTTCCGGGGCTCATGCGCTACTATCGGCTGACAAAGGATTCCCGGGCATTGGATGCAGCCTGCCGCATTGCGGATATTGTAATCAGAAATCAGGCAAAAATCGAAGCAGCCTGCAAAAAAGGGCCGGAAACCTTTATTACCTGGATTTTTGAGGCATTTGCCTTTTTATACGAGGCAACCATGGACGAAAAATATCTGGAATTTTTCCAATCGCTGAGCTCTTATATTCCTGCTCCGTATCATGTTCATTCTCACAGCTTTTTAACGACTCTGCGTGGTGTGCAAGCCTGGAGCATCACAACCGGAAACAAGCAATGGAATGAGCAGGTTGAAGCGATCAGAAAGCGAATCATCGAAGAAGAGTATGAAATGGCAGACGGTGGCATTGCAGAGGTATTTCCCCGTTCCTTCCGCAACGAAGGTTGTTCTGTTGGCGACTGGCTGATGGTAAATCTGAACGCAGGTTTTCTGAATCAAGACGATTCTGCCTATGAAACCGCAGAAAACATCCTATGGAATGCGTTATATTTTAACCAATTTATTACCGGTGGCTTCGGACATCGGGATTTGACACCAAACGGCTACGGCGACACCGGTGTCTCGGAGGCATGGTGGTGCTGTACCGAAAACTGTGGAATCGCAATGACAGAATTTGCCCGACACGTTGTAACCTATGCTGACGGCGTTGTGTCTGTGAATTTCTTGATTCCCGGAAGCTACACCATTCCGATGGAGGGCGAAAAGGATATTACCATTCACATCACCACAACCTATCCGGCAAGCTTTGAGGGCTTTATTCAGGCAGAAAATCTCCCGGAGCATATCAAGGTAAAAATCAGAGTCCCATCCTTTGTAAAAAACAGCAGTATGATTGAAAACAGAGCCTCCAATCATGCACACATCCGTATAAAGGGCGATATTGGTCATTATATCACAGAAAAAGAGCATAAGGTTGTGTTAAAATACGGCCCCTTAGTTCTTTCTCCTTCTGTTTATTATTGGGGTGACCATAACTTTATTTCCAAGGAGAATAATGTTCCTGCAGGCTATATTCCGTCTGTTTTGCCGGGAACAGAATGCACCCTGCTTTGCAAGGGATATGACGAAAACGGATTCCTGAAATTGGATTCCGAGCCACTTCCCGACTGGAGTTATTTTGAAGAGGGAAATATTTCCCGGACTGCAGTAAAAGGAGCCTCTGTAAATGTATTAACAGAATTTGACAACAAAGAGCGGTTTACATTGAGATTTACACCATTATGCTATAACATTTCAAATCTCAGTCTTTATCCTGCTCCGATTCTCTTCCGGGGCTTAAAACTGACCGAGTGATTACAAAAGAATCCGGAATCTATCAAAAAGACTGTCTTGCAAAAGCGAGGCAGTTTTTTCTGCATCAGAAATACCAAAATTCAACAAAATTTATTGCTTTCTTTTTTCTTGCGTGCTATAATGAAAAAAAAGCAACAAAAAGGAGAGACCTACTCATGAAAGCTTGTATCATACAACCGCCATATTCCAGAGATGTATCCGATTCAGAAGCATTTTTTCAATATAAAATGAATCTGTTGGACCAATGCGATGACTCGTTGGATATTATCGTCCTGCCGGAGTACAGCGACGTACCCTGTGCCACCTCTACCAAGGAGGAAACACTTTTCTATCACAAGAAATACATCGACATTTTATTGAATAAATGTATCGAAACCGCAAAGCGGTGTCATGCATTGGTATTTGTCAATGCCTTGTATGCAATCAACGGAAATTACCGCAACACCACCTACGTTTACAACCGTGAGGGAGCTTTAATCGGGCAATATTTTAAAAAGCACCTGCCACCGTTGGAATTGGAGACTTTAGCATTAGATTCTGACTATACTTTTGAACCCTCCGAGCCTTATGTGTTAGAAATTGAAGGCTTGCGTTACGGCTTTTTAACCTGCTACGATTTCTATTTTTATGAGGCTTTCGCCAACATCGCAAGACAGAATGTGGATATTATTATCGGATGTTCTCTGCAAAGAAGCGACAGTCACGATGCAATCGAGACCATGTGCAGATTTTTAGCATACAACACCAATGCCTATGTCATCCGCTCCTCGGTGAGTTTTGATGAAGCATCCACCATCTGCGGTGCAAGCATGGTGGTATCCCCCTATGGCAAGGTTCTGAAAAATATGTATGGCAAATTCGGCATGGAAGTTGTGGAATTCAATCCGCAGGACAAGTATTTAAAGCCTGCCGGGTTCGGGAATCCGGATGCGGCACACTACGAATATATTGAATATGGAAGAAAGCCGTGGCAATACCGTCCGGCAGGAAGCAGCATCATCAACACTGAAAAGCGGCTTCCCTATCCGAGACTCTGCGCACATCGTGGTTTTTCCACCGTTGCACCTGAAAACAGTATGCCGGCATTCGGTGCGGCAATTGCGCTGGGTGCAGAGGAAATTGAATTTGATTTATGGCCGACAAAGGACGGAGAAATTGTTTCCTGCCACGACCGGGAATTAGAGCGTGTCAGCACCGGAAAAGGTCTGATTACTGACCATACCTTAGCCGAGCTGGAGCAATTAGATTTTGGTATAAAATTCAGCGAAAAATTCAAAGGACTCCGGGTGGTGAAATTTGAAGAAATCCTGCAGAAATTCTCCTGCCATGTGATTATGAACATTCATATTAAGCCACTTTCCTATACCGAGCCGTACCCGGAAGAAATCATGCAAAAAATCATTGCGATGATTCGCAAATATGACTGTGAAAAGCATTGTTATCTGATGCTGGAAACCGATCTGCAGATTCAACAATTCAAGGCATATGCACCCGACATCGCCGTCTGTGTGGGACATCTTGAGGATCGCCCGTGGGAAATTGTCAACCGTGCCATCACCTACGGCTGTGAAAAGGTACAGTTGTTTAAGCCTTATTTCACACAAGAAATGATTGACAAAGCACACGCAAACAATGTAATCTGCAACATATTCTGGTCTGACGATATAGAAGAAACCCAAGAATTTTTGCGTATGGGCATCGACACCATCCTGACAAACGACTATCAGAAAATCTCCCGGATTGTGAAAAAATAAATTGTTTGTTACATTCATACAGAGCGATTGAGGACTGCAGACTGTCAGATTATTTGCAGGTTTCTTCCCAATCGCTCTTCATTTTTATTCATGATGTTTAGTATTTATTACGATATTCATTCGGAGTTATGCCAATGATTTTTCTGAAGCTCTTAATAAAATGGCTGGTATCATAATAACCGCATAAATATGCTACTTCCGAAATACTTTTTTCTGTAAAGGA
>SVJN01000020.1 GCA_015068965.1 Oscillospiraceae bacterium | reverse complement strand
ATGCACGCTTGCAAAGGGAGTAAAAAAGGCGGTGGATGAAAACGGCTTCATCGGGATTTTTACCGGCGGAGTCACAGCAGGAGCCGCCGGCATTGCGGCGGCTGTGCTATTCGGATTTTTGGCGGCGCTGATTTTTAAATCCAAGTCCGATTCTTAATTTGTTCGGTCCCTTCGTGCGGACAACAATTTTTGCAGTTCAATCAGAACAAGCGGAGCGGCCGACAAAAGTGCAACAATCAGCCATTGCATCGCATTTAAGGGAACGACCCGGAAGAGGGATGCAAGCGGTGGAAAGGAAACTACCCCCACCTGCAAAATGGTGCAAAGGAGAAAGGCTCCTACCAGATATGGGTTGGAAAAGAATCCGACCGAGAACACAGAATGCTCACTGCGCATATTAAAGGCGTGTACCAGCTGCGAAAGACTCAGTACGCAAAATGCCATGGTTCTGCCGATGTATGGGGTGGCGGAATAATCAAACAGACGGTGCCCGAGCGAAAAGGCAAGCAGGGAAAGTGTGCCGATGATACCGCCCTCCAATAAAATGCTAAGCCACAACCCGTCAGAAAAAATCCCTTTTTTTACCGGACGGGGTGCCTCCTGCATCAGATAGCGGTCGGGTGGGTCCAAGCCGAGTGCAATGGCAGGCAGGGAGTCGGTTACCAGATTCACCCATAAAAGCTGAATTGCCAGAAGCGGTGTCTGCCAACCGAACAGAAGTCCGAATAAAATGGTGAGGATTTCGCCGATGTTACTGGATAGTAAAAAACGGATTGCCTTTTTGATGTTTGCAAAAATGCCTCGTCCCTGACGAACTGCCTCCACTATGGTTGCAAAATTATCATCGGTCAGCACCATGTCAGATGCTGATTTTGCTACATCACATCCACCCTTTCCCATACTGCATCCGATGTCGGCACAACGAAGTGCCGGCGCATCATTCACGCCGTCTCCGGTCATGGCAACAATTGCACCTTGCTTTTGCCATGCCTTGACAATCCGTACCTTATGTTCGGGTGTTACCCGGGCAAAAACGGCATAATCCCTGATTTTTTGTTCCAATTCTGACTGCGGAAGGTTTTCTAATTCTGCTCCGGTCAGAATTTTCTTTGTTCTGGAAAGAATCCCTACCTGACGGGCAATTGCGGCGGCGGTGTTTGCATGGTCACCGGTAATCATCACCGGGGTGATGCCGGCACGTTTACAGGTGTGGACAGCGGCGGCAACCTCGGGACGTGGGGGATCCTTCATGCCGATGAGTCCGACAAAAATCAATCCATCCTCGCAGGGGCTTGGTGCGGAATGGTCGATGTAAGCAACCCCGATGACACGCAATGCCTCGTTTGTCATTTGTTCATTTTCTGCAAGGATTTTACGGCGGATATCAGCATCAAGCGGCAGAACGGTGTTGTTTTGCAAATAGAATCGGGAATGCTCCAAAAGGACATCGGGTGCGCCTTTGGTGATGCTCCGGAATCCCGTATTCCAACGGTGAACGGTGGTCATGCGTTTTCTGTGGGAATCAAAGGGAAGCTCCGAATGCCTGGGGTGGTGGGTGTCGAGCAGCTTTTTTTCAATGCCGGACTCCTTTGCACGTTCCAAAATAGCGGTTTCGGTCGGATTTTTTGCACGCTCCTCCGCATCACAACAGAGTGTGGCAAGTCGTAGCGTAAGGTCGGAATCCGTTCCGGTTACCGTAGTTACAGTCATTTTATTTTGCGTGAGTGTGCCGGTTTTGTCCGAACAGATAACCGAGGCACATCCCAATGTTTCTACTGAGGGGAGGTTGCGGATAATGGCATTGTGCTGCACCATGCGTTGAACACCGATTGAAAGCATAACCGTTACAATCGCAGGCAAGCCTTCGGGAATTGCCGCCACGGCAAGGCTGACGGCAGTTAAAAACATTTCAAAGGGTTCTGACCCCCGGGAGAGTCCGATGCAGAATATGATTGCACAAATGAACAGAGCCAGGATTCCTAAATTTTTCCCGATTTCGGAGAGCTTTTTCTGAAGCGGGGTTTCCTTTGCATCTGCGGTGAGAATCATATCGGCAATTCTGCCGACCTCGGTTTGCATTCCGGTGCTTATGGTAATTGCCTCTGCTTTTCCGCCGATGACCATGGTTGAGGCAAAGCAGAGGTTTTGCCGTTCGGCAAGCGGTACATCTGCAGGAATCAGGATATCTGCACATTTGGAAACACCGGTGGATTCTCCGGTTAAGGAGGATTCGTCGGTCATCAGACCGGAGGCGGAGAAAAGCCTGCAATCGGCAGGAATCCGGTCTCCGGAGGAAAGAATCAGGATATCCCCCGGGACGATTTCTGATGCAGGGATTGTACAGATTTTATCCGCACGCCGTACCCGGGCAGTTGGTGCAGAAAGCTTTTGCAATGCCTCCAAGGACCGTTCGGCACGGTTTTCCTGCACCACTCCCAAAATGGCATTGAACACGACAATACATAAAATCATAATCGGGTCGAGAAAATCGGTTTCTCCGTTTAAGTATGAGGTCAGAAAGGAAACGAGGGCGGCACAAAGCAGAACCAGAATCATAAAATCCTGGAACTGGGCAAGAAAATGTCTCAAAAATCCGTCTTTCTTTTTGGTGCGTAGTTCGTTGGTGCCGTATACAGAACGTCTGTTTTTTACCTCTGCCTCCGAAAGACCGTGACGGATATCGGTTTTAAAAAATCCAACGGTTTCCGGAATGCTCTTTTCGTGCCACGTCATAGGAAATACCTCCGTAAATGCTTGTTATTAAAGCATATTAGAAAGAATGTGCGGATATTCGCAAAATCATTTAAAAAATGTTTACAATATCCTGCAAAATAAGCATTTACAAAATGGAAAAAAAGTGATAGAATAGTATAAGAGAAACTATGTGCAAAAAGAAAGGAATATTGTTTATGAGTAATATCTGGCATGACATCAGTCCCAAAAGAATTTCACCAATGGATTTTATGGCTTGTATTGAGATTCCAAAGGGCGGAAAGAATAAATATGAAATGGATAAGGAAACCGGGCTTCTGTGCTTAGACCGTGTACTCTACACCTCCACACACTATCCGGCAAATTACGGCTTTATCCCCAGAACCTATGCCGATGACGATGACCCGTTAGATGTGCTGGTGCTTTGTCAGGAGACCATTGTACCGATGACTCTGGTGCGGTGCTATCCGATTGGCGTGATTAAGATGATGGACAATGAACGTCAGGACGAAAAAATTGTTGCAATCCCCTTTAACGACCCGTCCATGAACTGCTATACCGATATTTCCCAATTACCGAAGCATAATTTAGATGAAATTTCGCATTTCTTCCGGGTGTATAAGTCTCTGGAAGGAAAGGAAACGGTTGTGAGCGAGATGTTCGGAGCGGAGGAAGCGGTAGAGATTATCAAAAGCTGTATTGCACGGTATAAGGATTGCTATTGTTAAGGAGGGAGCCGGTATGTTATTGATTGCGGCAACGCATAATCAAGGGAAGGTTCGGGAATTGCAGGCAATTTTAGGCGAGCTTGGCTATGAAGTCATTACGCAGGAGGCGGCTGGAATTTCGGTCTCCCCGGTTGAGGATGCGGACAGCTTTGAAGGCAATGCGCTGATTAAGGCAAGAGCGGTAGCAGAGCTTTGCAAAGAAGCGGTGATTGCGGATGATTCAGGGCTTTGTGTGGATGCGTTGGGCGGTGCGCCCGGTGTGTATTCGGCTCGTTATGCCGGCGAGAATGCCACCGATGAGGAGAACAACCAAAAGCTTTTAGCTGAGCTTTCGGGCATAGAAAACCGTGCGGCAAAGTATGTTGCGGCATTGGTTCTGATTCTGCCGGATGGCAGGGAATTTGTAGAGCGTGGCGAGGTTTGCGGACAGATTTTAAAAACAGAGGAAGGAACAGGCGGTTTTGGATATGACCCTCTGTTTTTCTCGGATGAGCTTAAGATGAGCTTTGGTGTTGCAACGCCTGAGGCAAAAAATGCCATCAGTCACCGTGGACGTGCCTTACAAAAGGTTTATCAAAAACTGAAAGAAGAAATGGAGTAAAGGGTTATGGATATTTTTATTGAGTACATTGTAAAAAAGCAAAAAACGGGTCTGGATTATTTAAAGATGCTCGGCATTGTTGTCGCAACCTTGTTTTTGTGGATGCTGGTGTTACTGTTCAATCACTATCTGTTTGGTCTCGGATTATTTATTATTGCCGGGATTGGTTGGGGAGCTTGGAAGCTTTTGCAGACCACCAGTCTGGAGTATGAATATATTCTGACCAATGCAGAGCTGGATATCGACAAGATTATTGCAAGAACGCGCAGAAAAAGAGTGCTGACGGTGAATTTTAAGGAGATTCTGCTCTGTGCCAGAGTGGATGACCCGATGTTTAAAGCAGAGTTTAACAATACCTCGAATGTGGTAAAAACCTACGATGTTGCCGGCAATAGCGGTCAGAAATATTTTGTGGAATACAACGGTGAGGGCGGAAAAATCAGAGTGTTGTTCACACCGAATGAAAAAATTATGGAGTCGGTGAAAAAGCTTGCTCCCAGAACTGTGAATTTATGATTCGGGGAATCGGTGTTGACATTGTAGAAATCGACCGGATTCGGAAACTTTTGGCGGATACGGCATTTTTGTCCCGCTTTTTTACCGAGGCAGAGCAGGCTTTTTTAAAGCGTCCCGAATCGGTAGCGGCAAATTATGCGGCAAAGGAAGCCTATGCAAAGGCATTAGGAACCGGAATCCGGGGATTTTCCCTAAAGGACATTGAGGTTTTACGGGATGGTGCCGGAAAGCCTTATATCCGTACCTATGCAAATGCGAAAACAGAGGGAAGGGTTCATGTTTCTCTGTCGCATGAAAAAACGCACGCAATTGCCTATGTGATTGTAGAGGAATAAAGGAGAGGGTGGAAGATGTTCAGGGTTTGTACGGCGGAACAAATGCGTAATATTGACCGGATGGCGATGGAGTCAGCCGGGATTCCGGGGATTGTTCTGATGGAGAATGCGGCATTGGCTTGTGTGGAGGAAATCATTCGTCTGCAGGCAAAAAATGTCGGAATTTTCTGCGGTCGTGGCAATAACGGCGGCGATGGATTAGCCATTGCCCGGCATCTGATGCTTCGGGGAATTGCGGTGACGGTTTACTATGTCTGCGGAACCGATTATGACGGTGACGCACGCATCAATTATGAAATTTATGAGAATATGCACGGAAAAACCTGCCTGGTAACAGAGGATACCTGGATTGATTTCTGTCCGGGACATGATTTGCTGGTGGATGCCATTTTCGGAACCGGAATCAGAGGGGCTGTGGAGGGTATCGCAGAGGATGTGATTCTCTGGATGAACCAATCCGATATACCGGTTTTGAGTGTTGATATTCCAAGCGGTGTGCAGGCGGACAACGGTGCGGTGGATTCGGTGGCGGTGAATGCAGATGTTACGGTGACCTTTGCGGCATATAAGCGGGGGTTGTTGCTTTTTCCGGGTGCAGATTATACCGGACGCATTGTTGTGGCAGGCATTTCGATTCCGCAGTATATCATCGACCGGGAATCGGTATCGCTTTATGTGCCGGATGCGGATTTTATCAAAGAACATATACCAAAACGCCGGAAAAATTCCCACAAAGGGGATTACGGCAAGGTTTTGATTTTAGGCGGCTCTGCCGGGATGACCGGAGCGGCTTGTCTTTCAGCAGAAGCGGCACTGCGGTGTGGATGCGGACTGGTAACAGTCGGGATTCCGGAATCGTTGAATCCGGTGATAGAAGCAAAGCTGACCGAGGCAATGTCCTGCCCGATGCCGGAGGAGGACGGGCATCTTTCTGTTGATGCAAAAAACTTGATTTTAGAAAAAATGGAGCAGTGCGATGCACTTTTATTCGGACCGGGAATCGGACGCAGCGAGGCGGTTTGCGAGCTGTTGGGTGTTGTACTTGCCAATGCAAAAATCCCGGTCATTGTGGATGCGGACGGCTTGTATGCCTTGTCCCTGCATCCGGAATATTTAGAGGCGTGCGGTTGCAGTCTGATTTTTACGCCACACGCAGTAGAATTTGCACGATTGTCCGGACTGGATGCAGAAACGGTGGAACAGAATCGTCTGGATGCATCGGGCGGTTTTGCATCAACGCATAGTGTTACCCTGGTGTTAAAAGGACATCATACGGTTATTACAGCACCCGATGGAATGCAATATCTGAATATGACCGGAAATTCCGGCATGGCAAAGGGTGGCAGTGGTGATGTGTTGGCAGGTATGATTACCGCCTTGGCGGCACGTGGTATGGAGGAAACCGATGCCGCAGTAGCAGGTGTCTATCTGCACGGTCTTGCCGGAGATATCGCAAAAGAAAAGCTTGGCGAGAATTTTATGACGGCAACTGATATGATTCATGCAATCGGACAGGCGTTCCTGAATATAATGGAATAGAAGAAATTACCTGTGGAAAGTTATTCGAAAATATGATACAATAAAGAGGAACAGAGAATGGAAACAAGGACTTGGGCAGAAATCAATCTGGATGCACTTTCTGAAAATATCCGTGCAATCCGCAACCTGGTAAAAAAGTCGACAAAAATTTTAGCGGTGGTAAAGGCGGATGCTTACGGACACGGTGTTTTGGAATCTGCCAAAACACTTCTGGAAAACGGTGCAGACTATTTAGGGGTTGCAAGTCTTGACGAGGGTATTCAGCTCCGTCGTCATGGGATATCGGCTCCGATTCTGATTCTGGGTGCAATCGAGAAGCATTGTGCCGAAACGGTTGTCTGCGAGGATTTAATTCCTGCCGTTTTTGATTCAGAGATGGCAAGAGCAATTTCAGAGGCGGCACAACGCATCGGAACACTTGCGAAAATTCATATCAAGGTCGATACCGGAATGTCGAGAATCGGCTTTGTGGCAGGGGTTGACGATGATGCTGTCAGCAAGGAAATTTTAGAAATTTCAAAAATGCCCGGTATCTTGATAGAAGGGATTTTTTCGCATTTTGCAACTGCGGATGAAGCGGATGATTCCTATATGCGTTTGCAATTATCCAGATTTTTAAAAATCTGTACGATGCTCGAGGAGAACGGCTTGGAAATTCCAATCCGCCATATTGCAAACAGCGGTGCAATTATGATGTACCCCGAAACGCATCTGGATATGGTGCGTGCCGGAATTATTTTATACGGACTTTATCCTTCCAGCGAGGTGGACCGGAGCCGTCTGGATTTAAAGCCGGTTATGGCGGTAAAGTCCCGCATTACCATGATAAAAGAGTTGGAAGAAAACCGTGGTGTCAGCTACGGAAAAGTGTACATAACCAGTCAGAATACACGGGTTGCAACCGTGCCGATTGGTTATGCCGACGGATACACAAGAACATTAAGCGGTAGAGCACAAATGATCGCAAAGAATAAAAAAGTACCTGTTATCGGCAGAATTTGTATGGATCAATGTATGATTGATGTCACAAATGTCCATACTATCAGTACAGGTGATGAAGTAATCATTTTTGGAGCTGATACTGTTACGGCAGATGATTTGGCAGAATGGATTGGAACCATTAACTACGAAATCGTTTGTCTGATTGCAAAGCGTATCCCGAGGGTTTATCTGAAAAACGGGAAGGCGGTGACAACTCTGAATTATCTGGAAAAACTGTAAAATATCATAGAAAATAGAATACGGGAGGCCTGATTACTTTGTCACAACTAAAAAAGGTCTTTTCAAAGCTTAATTTGGTGAAAAACCGGAAAAATATTCATGTCCTTTGTGATATGATTCGGGTATATCAAATGAAAAAAAGGGAAAACTCACTGAAGAAGGGCTATGAAGAAATGGCTTTTGTAAATCTTTCGTTAGCGGAAATGTGTTTGGATGCCGACAATGAAGCATTGCGGCAATATGAGGAAAAACTGACGGAGTGTGAATAGCGGTGATAGTAAAAAGAGGAGATATTTATTATGCCGATCTAAGCCCGGTCGTGGGTAGCGAGCAGGGCGGAGTCAGACCGGTTCTGATTATTCAGAATGATATCGGTAATAAATACAGTCCAACGGTAATCGCAGCAGCCATAACCTCCCAGATTAACAAAGCGAAAATGCCGACGCATATTGAGCTTGGTGCTAAGGAGTTTGGTCTGAATAAGGATTCTGTGATATTGCTTGAACAAGTTAGAACCATTGACAAAAAACGCCTGAGAGAAAAAATAGGGCATTTGGATGATAAATTGATTGCACGGGTGAATGATGCACTTGCAATCAGCTTTGGATTAGGAAATATTTAAGTACCTTGAAAACGGATAGAGAAGGTTTTGGAGGGAAAAGCGTATGAAGAAAATAAAAGCCGGTATGTAGACTACATACCGGAGAATATGAAAACCCACAAAAGAGGCTGTTGCGTGAAACATTTTTGTGTATATTTTATTCAAAATTGTAGGGGTGGATGCCCACTTCCGTCCGAATTACGGGGCGATGTGGGCATCGCCCCCTACAAGAAAATGAATTTTTATACACAATATTCGTTTCACGCAACAGCCCCTTTGTATTATTTCATAAATTCATAGTATAAGAACACGAGCAAAAGTAATGCCAGCACCGGGACGGTGTAGCGAAATTTTGGTTTGGAGGTCTTGTGATTAAAGATAACCATACCAAACAATGCACCCAATCCGCCGGCAAGCATCGCACAAAGGAGCAAAGTCCGCTCACGCACACGCCGTGCCTGACTTCTTGCACAGAGCTTGTCGATTCCATATAGGAAAAAGACAATGATATTCCATGCAAGCAAGGAAATATTCAAGGGATTCATCATAGTCCTCCTATCAGTTGAAGCTTTTGCTCCCGTGTTAGTTTTTTAATCTGCCGTTCACGGTTCATCGCCTCGATTTTTGTCGGGAAGCATTCGGAGTAAACCAGCTCGACCGGACGGCGTGAGGCGGTGTATTTTGCACCCTTGCCGCTATTATGTACGGCAAGACGTCTTTCGACATCATCGGTATAACCGCAGTAGAGCGAATTGTCCCGACATCGGAGCAGATAGATATAAAACGGTTTTTCCATTATTCTTCTACAATAATTGTCTTGATGATTTGTGCTTCTTCCGGTACATCGGACATAAAGCCGACTGTTCCGGTTTTTGTTGTTGCGATTTTGTCTAAGACCTCAAAGCCTTCGGTCAGCTTTCCGAATGCCGCATATTCACCGTCTAAATACGGAGCATCTGCGTGCATGATAAAGAACTGACTGCTTGCAGAATCCGCAACCATGGTTCTTGCCATAGAAAGTACGCCACGTGTATGTAACAATTTGTTTTCTACACCATTAGATGCAAATTCGCCCTTGATGCTATCAGCAGGCTTTTCGTTCATATCCTTATCGTAGCCGCCGCCTTGAATCATAAAGTCCTCAATCACACGGTGGAAAATCAATCCGTCATAAAATCCTTCCTTAGCAAGCTTTACAAAGTTTTCTACAGTAATCGGAGCAATTTCCGGATAAAGCTCTGCCTTCATGATTCCGCCGTCCTCCATCTCAATGGTGATGGCGATCATTTCTTCCGGCTCTTTTTCTTCTGTAACTTCTTCCTTCTTTTCCCCCTCTGCTTCCGGCTCTTGTGTCTGTTCCGGTTCGGTTGCGGGTTTTTCTGTTGTTTCTGTAGATACTTTTTCATTGATGCGGATGCCGTCTGCATCGGTCGCAACCTCAAGCTTTAATACCTCGGTCAGAAACTGAACCGGGACCATGGTGTAATCGTCCTGCAAGAACGGAGCCTGCTCTAAGGTAAAAGCAGATTCGTTGCAGAACGCAAGATGATTGCTGATTTGCATGATAACAGTATCATTTGCGGTACGAATCATAACCGATTTGGTTTCCGGTTCCCATGCAATGCCGGCTTTGATTGCTTCACAAACGGAACGGAGCGGAATAAACGCAGTCTCGTTCTGATTGCTGATTTCTGTTACGGGGGTGATTGCCGCATCATTTACAAAAAGTGCGGTGGTTTCGGCAGATGCGGTAGTTGCAAGTGCCAGTGCTAAAATTGCTAAATTTCTTTTTTTCATATGGTTGACTCCTTTTTTTAATATATAAATCAGTATAGCATATCCGGGCGAAAAAAGCAAGTATTTCTGTTTAGTAGCTGTCATCAAAGATTTTTTTAATATCATCATAACCGAGTTCAATATAGCTTTTTATGGTGCGTTTCTTTCCAAAGGTGCATAACTCGGCAAGCCGGTCGGTGCAATCGGAATCAATGCCGAATTCCCGGAGAAATAAGGGCATTTTTATTTCACGGAAGAAAGCTTCCATCGCAGAGATTCCTGACAGTGCGGCTTTCTCGTCATCTGTTTCGGAAATATCCCATACCCGTCTTGCAAACTGGGCAAACCGGCTGATGTTATGCCGGTAAACATATCTTGCCCAGGCAGGGAAGAGAACAGCCAGTCCGGCACCGTGTGCAATCTGGTCAAATTCTCCGCTTAGTGCGTGTTCCAGCTGATGCACGCAAAGTGCATTTTCTCTGCCGCATCCGGTCAAATCGTTGTGGGAAAGGCTGGATGCCCACATCATATCTGCACGGGCATCATAATCTTCAGGATTCTCCTGGAGAATTCTTCCGGCACGAATGACCGATTTTAAGATACCTTCGGCAAGCCGGTCGGTCAGGTCGGTCGGCGGACAGTCTGTAAAATAGCGTTCCATGGTATGCGCCATAATGTCAACAATGCCGCAGGCGGTCTGATATTGGTCGACCGTATAGGTCAGCTCCGGATTGCAGATTGCAAACAGACAACGGTTAAAATCACTGTTAAAGCCACGTTTTAGATTCAGCTCGGTGTTGCTGATAACGGCAGAAGAGCTCATCTCACTGCCTGCAGCGGCAATGGTCAGAATACATCCGACCGGGAGTGCAGCCTTGGGGGAGCTTTTTCGTGTCGGGAAATCCCAGACATCACAATCATTTGCTACACCTGCGGCAGTATATTTGGAAGAATCTAAAACACTTCCGCCGCCAACGGCTAAAATCATTTCAACCTGATGCTCTCTTGCGACCTGAATTGCTTCACGTACAAAGGAAAGCTTGGGATTTGGCTCTACGCCACCCATCTCAATCACTTTGATTCCGTTTTCGGTAAGGGAGGATATGACCTCGTCGTAAAGTCCGGATTTTTTGATACTACCCTTTCCGTATTGAAGCATAATGGTACCAAATCCGTATTCACGGATGATTTTGCCAACCTCTTTGTGCTTTTCACGTCCGAAGTGAACCTTGGTTGGTGCGTAATATAAAAAATCTAACATGGGGATTGGTTCCTTTCTTTTCAAGAATTTTTCGGGATAAATCAATAAAAAGCAGACCGTTACCCGGAGTAGCGGTCTGCTGAGCGTGTTTACAGGAAGGTTTTCGGTGCTTTTGCGGCAATTGTCTGATAAGCACCTGCAATAGAAGCATCCTGACTGCTGTCGGTGAAAATTCCGGTATTGAAATCGTAACGATATATGGTATTAAAATATTCCCAATAAACAAAGTTTTTATAAACAGTTAAGCTCTCAATACCACCGATACTGCCGGCATTTAAGAAGACTGCGTTACCCTGTGCATCCACCTGATAGAGGTTATAGCTGAAATTCTGTGCATTCTGATACGCCGGGGTGTGTCCGTAGCAGAAGCCGATTCGGTTTCCGTCGGGCAATGTCAGATAATTTCTGCCATAGAAGGGGGGCCGGGTTGAAAGGCCGTTTTTACGCAGATAGTTTTCCATACAGCTACAGAGCTCTTCTGTGTTCTGGATGGTATAGATATTGGCATCCCTTGCACTATCACGCAAGGACGGTACAAATTCACGGACAAAGTTGCAGCAGGTCAACGGATGGCAAAGCAATTCTTCAGCCGCATCCTCAGAGCAGGCGGAGAAGAGCTCGTTTCTGTCAAGATAGAAAAGCTCAGTCACAGAATCGGAATAGCGGTAGAGATATGCACCTTCATCTGTGCAGATGATATCGTGCTTGAGGCCTCCGACAAATGCCTTATGATATTGCGGTAAGGTATAGGTCTGACCGCTTATAAAATCAAAGCAGAGTGCTGGATTTTGTGATGCGAAGTAAAGTGAGCTTCTGAATTGCATCATCCGGAGTGAATCCTCAGCCGGAATGGTACATAATTGTGTCTTTTCGCAAATATCATGTACCTGATAGCAGTTTTGCTGATAATTGTATACGACAATCATATCTTCATATGCAAAGATTTCCGGAGATGCAGAGAGATAATTCCCAAGCAGATAGCCTTTATTCGGATTCCTGAACGGCAATGCGACAAACGGAATTTCCTCCGGACCAAACAGGCGGGTCAGTACGGTGTCGTGGTAGATGGTAATATCCGTTGAGAATTGTGGATTGTCGGATGCATATTTTGCATAAAGCTCAGATGCGGTAGTTTCGTTGATGGAGTAGCATTTTCCGTCCATGCCACGAAATGCCTGAGCGATGGTTTTTACCTCAATGTCGATTCCGTTTCCGGATTCGCTGACATTGTAGAAGTATTCACCGTCCATGCTCAGATAAATTGGAAGAGAAAGCTGTCCCAGCTCCATCAGGCGGTTTTCACGCAGGCTATAGCAAAGGTATTCCAATTCATCCTTGTTGTTCAATACCGCAGAAATGATATGCTCATCGGCATAGAGCAACGGATAGTCGGATTGCTCTGAAAAGGTGTGTTGCTGTAAAGAAACACCAAGGGTATCATAATCAATTAAACAAATGCTTTGTTTGCTTCTCAAATCCATTCTCCAGAGCTTGGAGTGTGCACCGAAGCAGAAGCCATGTGTCAGAAAATACGCATAATTCTTTTTAACAAAGAAGTTTCCGACTTCAGCTTTAATGCCGGGTGCCAGCATCAGGGTTTCGGTTACCTTTTGCGGAGCCTCCACTTTTGTGCCGCAGGATAAGCAGAATGCGGCATCTGCAGGGAGCTCCAAACCACAGTTTTTACAGTTCATGATGTTTTCCTCCTTAAATTGTTTTAAAAATTTGATATGTGGTGTTTGTGTTACAAGTATCCTTGATTGTTCGGAAGGATAAGCGGTAAACGCAATCGGTGTTCCAATCGGTTTTCAAGCCGTCCTCTTCAAAAACAATCGTTTCAACCGATGCTTCCACATCGGGAGAATAGGTCATAGAAAGTCCATTCTGTAACGAGATGGTGCCGGCGGTAACGATTTCCGGCTGCTGCAGGAAGTAAAAATTGGTTACGATTTCGCCCGCCGTTTTGGTTGTGATGGTATCGGTCAGGATGAGCTTGGTATCGGTTAGTTGTACGGTGCGTACAAAGGATTCCATTTCGTCCTTGTTTTCGTAAGCATTTTTCAAGCCAACCCGAATGGTGCGGTTTTTTTCATCGATTTCAAAGAAATCCGTGTGATAGTCTGCTCCTTCGTGTTGACCTGCTCCGTGAATCAGCGGGATGTTATGGTCGCAGGAGCGAATCGGGAAGAGGGTGTAGCGCATATCGGAAAAGGTGAATTTGGTGTAGGTACCGACGCCGAGATCAATCAGACATGGCTCGCCGTCTACATAAAGCCCGACGCTTCCCAGATCGTTGTGGTTGTGGCTTTCGTCATTATGTCCGCCCTTTACCCACACGTAGAACCCTTTTTGGGGATTTTGTGTCTGACGCATTGCACATAACTGTGTATCCGGCAAGGCACTTATCAAATCGGGGGTGTAAGAAATGCTCATATCTTCATTGTCGATTAAATTACGGATAAAACGCGACGGGTTAGAGGCACGGGTTTCGGGAGAAAAGTCCCTGTAGCGTGTGCACATTTCCTGACCAAAACCTGCCATAACGGGGTTTTGGAACCGTCTGCCGATTCTGCGGTAGAGCTTGCCGTCCTGCACATGGCGGGGGTGGGCATCGCCGTAGGTAATAAAGTATAAATCATTGATATGTACCTTCTGGATATAGCTCATGATGTTATTGTAAAGTGGATTTTGGAATAATTCCGGACAACCGCCCGTCATTTCATCTAACAATTCTAACGAATCAAACAGGCACGCACCCGCTTCAAACCAATAGACAGAGCCTTCGTTGCATCCGCCGTCCTCCGGATAGAAGGAGGTGAAGCAATCCAAGCAACGGCAAGATTTTTCCACAAGCTCAGAGCGACGCACATCATTTGTTTCGATAATTGCAGTAATCGTGAGGATATTGGAAATGATCCACGGATTCCAGTTGTTCACAAAATTGCCCATGAGTCCCATCCACCACATATTGTCGGTTGCAAGAAAGGGCGTTAAAACATGGCGGTCAAGCTCGTAGCGTAGGCGCTCAACGAGAATTTGTGCATTTTCTTCACAGAATGCATCCTTCATGTAAAAATAAACCATTGCTAATATTGCTCCGGTTTCTGCCGAGAATAAATCCACAAACCATGGTGCATTCTGATAGCAATTCGGAAGATTGGCAAAGATGCCGGAGGAATCGTCCCTGTCGCGTACCCAATTGTGAGCAGGAAGCGACCAACCGGTTTCCTCTAAAATTGCCCAGGTATAATCAATGATTTTTTCGATATATTTCTTTGATTTTGTGATTTGCTCGGCAACCAGCAGTGTTTTTAAGCTGTTTCTGCGATGGAAGTAGATTTTTTCAAAATTGATGCGGTTTCCGTCTTTGCAAAATTGCATATATAAAGAAGCCGGAAGAATCGGGATTTCTTGTGTTAAGAAGGAATCAGCCTCTCTGATAATGGCAGAGGCAAGATCGGAATCAATATTCGCCAAATCTGTTTTCGGCATAGAGGAAAAGAGTGAAAATTCCGATGCCGGAAGCAGTTTTTCGTGTAGTTTGTAATCGGATAATTTTTTGTACAAGAAAATCATCTCCTTTGTTAAATATCATTTTCATTATACAATAAAAATAGGTGGGAAGTCAAGTATTACTGTGATTTAAAAAGGAAAAGGTGAGTGAAATATACTTTTATAAAAAGAACGAACATTCCGGATGCAGGGGAGGTGGGTTATACCCTCCCCAAACAAAAAAATCCCCTGCAATCAGATTGCAGGGGAAGTATTTTTGAATCAGAAGATTCTTATTCGAATCTGCCTCTCTTGGTATAGTGTGTGTGAAGCAGTTCGTGTGCCTTATGAGAGCCCGGCTCGCCAAAGAAATCTTTGTAGAGCAACTGAATATCCGGGTTTTCGTGAGACTTACGGATTGCAGAAGCCTCATCTTCATCATAAAGTGCCTTTGCACGGGTTGCCTTAACATCAATATCCATGTAGGTCTTTGCAGAGCAAATCGGCTGACCGCCACCGGTTACACAACCACCCGGGCAAGCCATGATTTCAACGAATTCATAGCTCTTTTCGCCGGAACGGATGCTCTCTAAGAGCTTTCTTGCATTGCCCAAACCATGAGCGATTGCAACGCGAACTTCCTTGCCGCCGAGGGTTAAGGTAGCTTCCTTGATGCCTTCTGTACCACGAACCTGTTCAAATTCCAGTTTTTCAAGCGGTTTCTTTTCAACAATTTCAGAAACGGTACGAAGCGCAGCTTCCATAACACCGCCGGTAGCACCGAAGATAACGCCTGCACCGGTTGCCTCTTCAAACGGCTTGTCGAATGCTTCGTCCGGGAGCTCAGCAAACTTAATACCTGCTTGCTTAATCATTCTTGCCAATTCTCTGGTAGAGATAACGATATCCACATCTCTCAAACCGTCGTTTTCCATTTCCGGACGGTCTGCTTCAAACTTCTTTGCAACACAAGGCATAACAGATACAACCACAATCTTCTTCGGGTCGAGGTCATGCTTTTGTGCATAATAGCTCTTCAAAACTGCACCAAACATCTGATGCGGAGATTTACAGCTGGAAAGATTATCCAAAAAATCCGGGAAGTTATGCTCACAGAACTTAATCCAGCCCGGGCTACAAGAGGTAATCAAAGGAAGTTTTCCGCCATTCTGCAGACGGTTCAAAAGCTCTGTTCCTTCTTCCATGATGGTTAAATCTGCACCGGTATCGGTATCAAATGTCTTATCAAAGCCAAGTCTTCTCAATGCAGCAGCCATTTTGCCGGTTACACGGGTTCCAATCGGGAATCCGAATTCTTCGCCCAATGCAGCACGTACTGCCGGAGCAGTCTGAACAATTACATATTTGTCCGGATCTGCGATTGCATCAAATACATCGTCGGTGTTGTCACGTTCACGCAATGCGCCAACCGGACAAACAGCGATACACTGACCACAGTTTACACAAGCAGTCTCGCCGAGCGGCTGCTCAAATGCGCAACCGATTTTGGTGTTGAAACCACGTTCGGAAGCATCAATTGCACCAACTGTCTGAACGTCCTTACATACACTTACGCAACGACGGCAGAGGATACACTTGTTGTTGTCTCTGACAATAGACGGAGACAGAGCATCTACATCATATTCATTCCGGACACCGTCAAACGGGATGTCGGTAATACCCAGCTCATCACAAAGAGCCTGGAGTTCACACTTCTGATTTCTGGTACAGGTTAAGCACTTTCTGTCATGGTTAGAAAGAATCAGCTCTAAAGTGGACTTTCTTGCCTTCTTTACCTTCGGAGAATGTGTCAAAACTTCAATACCTTCAGCAACCGGGTATACACAAGCTGCTTGTAATGCACGTGCGCCAACAATTTCAACCACACACATTCTGCAGGAACCGGTTTCGGAAATGTCTTTTAAATAACATAAGGTCGGAATGTCAATGCCTGCTTCACGAGCAGCCTGAAGAACGGTATAGCCTTCGGGCACGCTGACAGCCTGACCGTTGATTTTTAAATTAACCATTATATGATTCAGTCCTTTCTCTTCTATTATTTCTTGTCAATTGCGTTGAACTTACAAGCAGACTGACAAGCGCCACACTTGATACATTTTTCCTGATCGATTACGAACGGTGATTTCACCTGACCAGAAATTGCGCCAACCGGACACTGTCTTGCACAGAGGCTGCAACCCTTACATTTATCCGGGTCGATGGTGTACTGAGCCAATGCCTTACATACGCCTGCCGGACATTTCTTGTCACGAACGTGTGCTTCGTATTCATCACGGAAATACTGCAGTGTGGAAAGAACCGGGTTCGGAGCAGTTTGTCCCAGACCGCAAAGGGAAGAAGCCTTAATGCTGTAGCACAGCTCCTCCAGCTTGTCGAGGTCTTCCATCGTGCCTTTACCGTCGGTAATCTTAGTTAAGAGCTCTAACAGTCTCTTGGTACCGATACGGCAGGGAGTACACTTACCGCAGGATTCATCTACTGTAAATTCTAAGAAGAACTTCGCAATATCAACCATACAGTTGTCTTCGTCCATAACAATCAGACCGCCGGAGCCCATCATAGAGCCAATCGCAATCAGAGAGTCATAGTCAATCGGGGTATCCATCAGGGAAGCCGGAATACATCCGCCGGACGGACCGCCTGTCTGAGCAGCCTTGAACTTCTTGCCGTTCGGGATGCCGCCGCCGATTTCTTCAATGATTTCACGCAGGGTTGTACCCATCGGAATTTCAACCAGACCGGTGTTGTTAATCTTACCGCCGAGTGCGAATACTTTGGTACCCTTACTCTTTTCGGTTCCGATTGTCTGGAACCATGCAGCACCGTTATTGATAATCTGCGGAATGTTTGCATAGGTTTCTACGTTGTTCAACAGAGTCGGTTTTGCCCACAGACCCTTGATTGCCGGGAACGGCGGACGGGGACGGGGTTCACCACGCTTACCTTCGATAGAGGTCATCAATGCGGTTTCTTCACCACATACGAAGGCACCTGCACCCAGACGGATTTCTAAGTCGAAGTCAAAGCCTGTTTCAAAAATATTCTTACCCAATAAGCCGTATTCCTTAGCCTGATCAATTGCAATCTGCAATCTCTTAACTGCAATCGGGTATTCTGCACGGATGTAGATATAGCCCTGATTTGCACCAACTGCGTAAGCTGCAATTGCCATAGCCTCGATAACGCTGTGCGGGTCACCCTCTAAGATAGAACGGTCCATGAATGCACCCGGGTCACCTTCGTCGGCGTTACAAGCAACATACTTCTGGTCGCCTTCAGCAGCATAGGTAAACTGCCACTTCAAACCTGTGGAGAAACCACCGCCTCCACGGCCGCGCAGACCGGAGTCCTTGATTTCCTTGATAACATCCTCACGGGACATTTCGGTAAGAACCTTACCCAATGCCTTATAACCGTCAAATGCGATATATTCATCAATGTTTTCCGGATTGATTACACCACAGTTTCTCAGTGCAATACGCATCTGCTTTTTGTAGAAATCAACTTCATTAAGGCTCTTGATGTTGTCCTCTTCTACGGTTTCCTGATACAACAGATGCTTAACAATTCTACCCTTTAAGAGATGTTCTTCAACGATTTCTTTTACATCCTTCGGTTCTACACGGCTGTAGAATGCACCCTCAGGATAAACAATCATAATCGGACCCAAAGCACAAAGACCAAAACATCCGGTCTTGATTACTTTAAATTCTTTTTCTAAGCCGTGAGCTACAAGCTGTGCTTCCATTTCTTTGATAATGGCTTCGCAGCCTGAGGAGGTACATCCGGTACCGCCACAGCATAAAATGTGACCTCTTACCATATCCATGTTTTATATCATTCCTTTCAATTATCTTCTATTATTCAGCAGCACCGATGGTATACTCGGTAATTACCTTGCCGTTTACCAGATGTTCAGAAACAACCTTCTGAGCCTTTTCCGGTGTCATCTTTATGTAGGTAACCTTTTCGCCGTCGGGAGTATGAATCTCAACAATCGGCTCTAAGCGGCAAACGCCGATACAACCGGTCTGTGTAACAGTTACATGCTCTAAACCACGCTTTGCAATTTCTTCAACAAATGCAGCCATAACAGGTCTTGCACCTGCTGCGATACCGCAGGTAGCCATTCCGACAACAACACGTACTGCATGGTCATCCTTACGCATGGTAACATCGTTGATTGTCTTTGCTCTGATTGCTGCTAATTCAGCTAAACTCTTCATCGAATCAATCCTTTCTTATTATATTGTTAAAAAATAAACAATCTTTTCTACAAGTCAGCCTCGCCCTCACGCAAAAACTCCAATAGCCACATTGAGACTTCCGGAATCTGGAGGGATACGCCGTCTAAAACTTTTTTGATTTCCCGGGTGTCCATAAAGAATGTTTTTTCATTTCTTGTATGGGTGTAGAGAAAATCAATTTCCTCGTGAGCAGTGACTGTCTGATGCATTGTCTCTGCCATATCGCCCAGCGGTTGCCGGTCAATGTGGCTGTATCCGAAGCTGGCAGTCACAACCGTTCCTTTCCCGACCTGGGATTCAATCGTAAGCGTTCCGCCGGTATTCTCAGCGGCAAGCTTGAAAAGCGGAATGCCCAGACCAACCTTTCGGGTGGTTCTGCCGGTTGTATACGGGTCAATCACACGGCGGACAAGATCTTCGTCCATGCCGCAGCCGTTATCGGTAATCCGGATTGTTAAAAGGTCGTCAGAAATATTTTCCAACACCTCTAAACCAATCAGGGTTGCTCCTGCTGTGATTGAATTCTGCAGGATATCAATAATGTGCAATGACAGTTCTTTCATGGTAAATTAGTCCTGATATTTTGCAAGCATATCTGCAACGTCAGCAACAACCAGTCTGCCATAAACATCCTCGTTAATGGTAACAACCGGAGCCAGACCGCAGGCACCAACGCAGCGGGTAGCCTCTAAAGAGAACTTGCCGTCGGGAGTACACTCACCAACATCAATCTTTAAGATTTCCTTAATCTTTTCTAAGATATCGCCCGAACCTTTTACATAGCAAGCAGTTCCGAGACAAACGCCGATCTGGTACTTACCCTTCGGGTTCAAGGAAAACTGTGTGTAGAAGGTAACGATTCCATAGATTTCGGCTAAGGGTACATCTAAGCCCTCTGAAATCATTTTCTGCACTTCGATGGGGAGGTAGCCGTAAATTTCCTGTGCCTTATGAAGCACCGGGATTGTAGCTCCCTGCTGTCCTTTGTGCTCAGCAATGACTTCCATCAGTCTTTGCTCCTGTTCTTTCGTTCCGTTAAACGGTAACGTGTTTTTTTTCTCCATCAATAGACCTCCTCTTCTTTGTTATATCTTTACATATTAAAATGTTAATAGACATCTCATCCATTATAACATTTTTATGCACAAAAATATAGCGATTTTTTAAAAAAAATAATTTACTCCCTTTTCAACAAAAAATCGACAAAATCTTTTGGATTTTTAGACAAAATATCTATGGTAAAAACCGGTTCTGAGATATCCTCTAAATAATGTGCATCCGAATTAGATAAAATGAGATGCTCCGGATAGTTCCCCGATAGTAAATCTCTTGCCTTTGGGGTGATTTCCAACACGCCTGCGGATAAGTCGGGCGGAAGAAAACCGAGGTTTGAAAGAAGGCTGTAGCTGGAACGGTCGATGTGTGCCGGAACGGCAACACCGCCGCGTTTTTTTACTGCTTCAAAAACCTCATAAATATCTAAATCGGTTGCATTTACCAATAGCTTATCTTTGTGACCGATGATTTCGTCCTCAGCATCCAGAATCAACTGTTCGCCAAATATGTCCGGCTGGTTTTCTATCATCGGCAGATGTGTATCCACAAATTCGGAGAATTCCTCGGCGATTTCCAATGTGGGGAAGTAGCAGACAACGTGAACTTCCTCCGAGGTTTCTATCTCCATTCCCGGAATGACGCAAAGCTGACCTTCTGCAACCTCCATAACGGCACGCAGGTTTGCGCAGCTGTTATGGTCGGTTACCGCAATGATATCCAGACCTTTGATTAACGCCATATTAACGATGTTGTTTGGTGTCATATCATTATCAGCACAGGGAGAGAGTGCAGAATGAATATGTAAATCATAAAAACATTTCATATGCCAAGCTCCGTAAGCTTTCCGGCAAGCTCATATGCAGATAATTCGGAGCAGAGAATCGGAATTTCCTCTGCTTCTGCTTTTTCTGCGGTGTTTTCATCGGGTGAAAAGCCTTCGCAAAGCAGAATGCAGCCGGCTTCGGTCAATGTTGCCACGGCGGCAATGTTGATATTCGTCTGAATGGTAATCCATACATTTTTTTCCTGTACCTTGCTCATGGCAAGGCTCAACAAATCACCGATATAGCAACCGGAAAGCTCTTTGGAAAGTCCGGCACTGCCGCAGGCAAGTGATGCGCCGATTGCCTCTTGTAAATCTTTTACTGTCATACGGTTTCATCCTCCTCATTTGTTTTTTGTTCCTGGGTATCGAGTGCAACCATCTCGCGGGCCAATGCACTGATTTTCTCACGCAGACGGAAAATGCAGTCGTTTTCGTTCGCATTGCCGCGAACGATATCCTCGGCTAAATCCTTGCAACTCGGAGAACCGCAGGAGCCGCAATCAAGCTTGGGGAGACGGTCAAAAATCCGTTCCATTTCCAGCGCCTTTTGCATGGCAACGGTGATGTCCGGGTCAAGGTTCATGACCGAGCGGTATGTAACCGGATGATCCCAGAACAGATTTTCCTCCGAATCGCTTTCCTCACCCATAGGGGGGAGATTTTTACAAATCCATTTAATTCTGGAATTTGCCAAAAAGTTATTCTCTGTCGTAAGCGGTCCGCCGACACATCCGGTCGGGCAGGCGAGTAGCTCGACAAAATCAATGTCGGAAAGCTTTCCGTCATCAATTGCTTCTAAAATTTTTATCACATTGTCAATGCCATCCACGGCAATTTTTCTGTCGATATAGGTTCCGTGTGCTTCACCGCCGGCGGTTGCCCAAAGTACACCGTCTGCACCGCTTTTGCTGAGCTTCTGCACTTTATCAGCTGTAAGCGTGCTGATTTGCTGTGCCATTCTCAGATAAACGTCCTTGATGGCAATTACACCGTCTACCTCCGATGCCTCTACGTTTGCAGAGCATTTTACAGCAGTTGCCTTTGCTGCACAAGGACTGATAAAGAAGATACCGATTTTCTCTTTCGGAAGACCGGTTTTCTCCATTGCTTCTTTGCGTGCTTCTTTTGCCGAAACCTCCATCGGAGAACGGAGCGGAATCACATTTCCAATCAAGTTCGGAAACCGTACTGCAATCAGACTGACTACCGCAGGGCAGGCGGAGGAAATTGTCGGTGTCAGAAGCTCTCCTGATGCCAATAATTCTCTGGTCTTTTTGCTAATCATTTCTGCACCGCGAGCAACCTCAAAAACATCGTCAAAGCCGATTTCCAGCAGTGCTGAAAGCATAACGTCCAATTGTTCTGCTTTGGAAAATTGCCCGAAAAAGGCAGGTGCAACCAAAGCAACTTTATGCTCGTAGGAATGAATGCTTTCTAACGGGTCGGTCAATGCTTTTTTTGCATGATACGGACATACCCGGATGCATTCGCCGCAGTCAATACATCGTTCGGACAGAATTTTTGCTTTTCCGTTCTGGACACGGATTGCCTGGGTCGGGCATTGCTTCAAACAGTTCGTACAACCGGTACAACTGTTTTTATCCAAGGTAACAGAATGTCTGTTTTCCATAGGGATGCCTCCTTGTTCTGTTAATTCTGTGTACCGGCAAGAATTGTTAATGTAACACAGGTTCCCTTGCCGATTTCTGTTTCAATCTGCATATCATCAGTATATTTTTTCATGTTCGGAAGTCCCATGCCGGCACCAAAGCCAAGCTCACGCACCTGGTTGGTGGCTGTGGAATATCCTTCGGTCATTGCCTTTTCCAAATCTGCAATCCCGGGACCGGTATCCTTCAAACGTGCAACAATCTTTTCCGGGGTTACCTCTACGTCGATGGTACCGCCGTTTGCATGGATTACCATGTTGATTTCGCCCTCATACATTGCAATTGCAGTACGACGAATCATTGCCGGGTCAAAGCCTAATTTGGTGAGCATTTTCTTTACCTTGCTGGAGGTTTCTCCTGCTAAGGTGAAATCATTTCCGTCCACGTCAAAATGCAGGAGCATCGGTTCCATTAGTCCTCGCTCCTTTCCTGATTGACAAGTCCGCTCTGGTAGAGACGACCGCAGGAAATGTAGAGCGGAAGCTCGGTGTTCATTAAAACAATATCTTTAGATTCGGCAAGCTGAATCAGGGCATCATCCGGCATCTTTCCACGGACAAAAACAATGCTGTGAATGTCCATCATTTCTGCAGTGCGGACAACCTGTGGATTCATCAATCCGGTCAGCAGCAGAGCCTTGTCCTTAACAAAAGCCAACACATCACTCATCAAATCACAACCGCAGGCGGAGTTTACCTCCCGTTCCATATCTGCGTCTGCAGTCAGTACATTTGCCCGCAGAATATCTTTTACTTCTTGTAGCTTCATATTAAAACCTGACCTTTCGTATATATAAAATATCCCAGTATCATTCTACCACAACAATGCAAAATAAACAAGTTTTTTCTGGTGGCTTTTTTAAAATTTGTACAAGTTATCTGGTTTTTTGTTAATTTATTGTCAAATTTGAAACAGTACATTTTTTTGTAAAATACTTGACATAAATCTTGTGCTATGATATACTGGCAAAAGGTGGGTGAAAACATCCGCCAATATATTTTTTAATATTTTGCAATCGGTTGCAAAAAGGGGTGTTTTATATATGCTAAAAGAAAATTTTTCATTTTTGTACGGCGAAGAACTGGTTGAGGCAACTTCTATAGGTGCGGATGGAATTTGTCGGGTGGATGATGCATTGACTGTTCAGCTTGTGCGGAAGGATTATCCGGAGCTTTGTGCTTGTGAGTGGGTGCTGTATTTTGAAAATCCGTCCAATCATAACAGTAAAATTTTATCCCAAATTTGTGATTGTGATATTTGTCTGTCTCTTCCGAAGGTTGATTTACCGAAATCCGGTTATATGCCGGCAAAGGATGGGACTTGTATTACCCAAATGAAGGGATGTATTCCCGGATTTTTCTATCAGTCGGATAATCCGAATTCTGCAACTGAGTTTTCGCCGATGGAAAGCTATTTGAATCGGGAAGGGCAAACTATTACCGCAAAAAACATCGGACATCGCTCCAGTGATGCTTTGGCTCCTTTCTTTAAAGTTTCCGCAGATGGGAAGGGTGCGATTGTTGCAATCGGTTGGACAGGAGCATGGCAAGCTGATTTTATTTATCAGGGCGGAGATGTCCGGATAAAGACTGGAATGCAGAATGCAAAATTCTATTTAAAACCGGGGGAGAGATTGCGTACAACATCTGTCTTGATTATGGAATATGATGAGGAAGAAAAAGCATCCAACCAGTTCCGCAGACTGGTTAAAAATTATTTTTCACACAAGGCTTGTACCGGTGCAACACGGGAGGGGTTGCTGGCTTTTGAATTGTGGGGCGGTCTCACCAGCGAGGAAATGATAAAGCGGTTGAATGAATTAAGGGAACATCAGGTTCATTTTGAGGATGTGTGGATTGATGCCGGCTGGTATGGGACTTGCACAAAATGCGATGAGCCTTTTTCGGGGGATTGGGCACAATATACCGGTGATTGGAGAATCAATGAACGGGTACATCCGGATTTGTTCCTGGATGTAAAAAAAGCGACACAGGAAGCCGGTATGAATCTGATGCTGTGGCTGGAGCCGGAACGAGTCACCCAAAAGGCTCCTGCTTTGGCGGAGCATCCGGAATGGTTCTTGTCAGATGGTGGAGATGGAGACAGAATTCTCTACTATGGAAATGAAGATGCCCTACAATATGTATTTGAAACCTTGTGTGGCTTTGTGGAGGATTTGGATTTGTCCTGCTACCGTCAGGATTTTAATTGTGAGCTGACAAACTTTTTCCGGAATTCTGATGAACCAAACCGCATGGGTATTACTGAAATTTATCATATCAACGGAATGTACCGTCTGTGGGATATGTTGTTGGAAAAATATCCGCATTTAATCATTGATAACTGTTCCTCCGGGGGACGCAGAATTGATATAGAAACACTCAGACGTTCTATCCCGTTTTTCAGGAGTGATTATCAGTGTGAGTTTAATGCAAATCCGGAGGTTCTGCAGGTTGTAAACAGTAATATTTCGTATTATCTGCCTTATAACGGATGTACCAACAAAACCAAAAATGACTTGTATTCCCTGAGAAGCTCGTATTCATCAAGCTGGGGCGGTGCGTTTTATAATGCGGTTTTCCAGACGATGAATGCAGAGGAATTGGATTTTGCAGCAGAAGTTGTAGAGGAATATCGGAGTATCCGTTCTTACTTTGCAGAGGATTTTTATAATCTTGCAAGTAATGTCTATGATTTGACCTCGTGGACGGTATGGCAGTATCATAATCCGAAAACCGATTCGGGGATTGTACTTGCATTCCGTCGGGAAGCATCACCGTTTGAAACAATATCGGTTTCTTTAAAAGGGATTGAAGGGACATATAACTTTGTAAATCGGGACACGATGGAAACCTTTGCAAGCAGTTACACTTTGTCATTGCACCTGCCGGAAAAACGGAGCTGTGTATTGCTGGAATACAAAAAATAGGGTTAGGATTTCCAATATTCCTGCATCAGTTTTGTGCGATATTGTCTGGGTGTCATATGCATATATTTTTTGAATACCGCAGTAAAATAAACATCGGAAGAAAAACCGCATTGCTCTGCAATCAACGAGGGTTCACAGTTTTTTGTTGAAAGAAGGATTTTTGCTTGTTCGATGCGTAGTCTGGTCAGATATGCCTGGGGCGTTTCTCCTTGTGCGGCTTTAAAAACTGCATGAAAATAACTGGGGGAAAGATGTGCCGATGCTGCAATGTCTGATAATGTAATATCGTTTTGAAAATTTATATTCATGTATTGAATGGATTGAGAAACAGCCTCGAGGATGTGCTTTGGGGTTGTTTTTTTATTGCAGACAGATAGAAGTGTATACTCATCCTGCAGGGCGGAAAAGAGAGAATAAAAACCGGAAGCAACCCGGAATTTGTTTTGTTGTGTGTCCCCAATCAATACATCTGAAATGCAGGAGCAATAGAAGTCAAGATAGTTTGTTTCCCAGGTTGTGGGCATCTGTGCAATCAGATTGCAGAAATCAGCAAGAGTATCTGGTATTTTTAAAAAATGATTCCGGAACGGGAGCTTGCTGTTCCGGACATCTCCCGGTATTGCACGCAAAACCGAACCGGGCTTTAAATGAATTTCTGTTCCGTTCAATGTTGTGAAACATTCTTCGTGAAAAAACTCCAATTCATACATATCTACAACTCGTTTCTTTGATTCTGTTCCGGCAGGAAACGAAATTTCACTGTCAAAACATCCGATAAAACAAGCTTGATTTTCAAAAAATAATGCCATTCGTTTACCTCCTGAAAAAATAAGATTTCTATAAAAAGAAAGAAGATTTTCGATATACAAAAATTGCGAATATGATATAATAAATCTGGATATAAAAGATATATCACAAAAAGAGAAAAAAGTCAAGGAAAAGTAATTTTTATTAGGTGATTGTAAAAGTAATTTTTATATGTAGGAGGGGTTTTATGGAACTGAAAAAAGTCGGAAAACTAAAAACGAAGGATGCAAATGCATGGAGTGAGTCGAGATTGGGAATTGGGTTTGAAAAGCTCGACCGTTAT
>SVJN01000160.1 GCA_015068965.1 Oscillospiraceae bacterium | reverse complement strand
ATTTACCACATCTGCACCCAGTCTTTTTTTGTCCTTTTTCTTTTCTGCAATCAGGCGGTCCACTCCATAGAGCGCCACACGACGGTAATCACCGATGATTCTGCCTCTGCCGTAAGCATCGGGAAGTCCGGTAATGATACCGACATGACGTGCCGCACGGATGTCCTCATTATAGACACGGAACACACCGTCATTATGGGTGGTACGGTAGCGGAATTCCTGCTCCACCTTATCCGAAAGCTCAAAGCCGTATGCCTTACAAGCCTTTCTGGTCATGTTAATGCCACCAAACGGGTTTACACCACGTTTTAAGGGTTCATCTGTCTGCAAACCGACAATCAGCTCATGCTCCCGGTCAAGATAGCCCGGTGCATATGCCGTTAGCGAGCTTGCATTTTCTGTATCAATATCCAATACACCGCCATTTTCCTGCTCCTTTTTCAAAAGCACATTGAATTTTTCATTCAATGCCTTTGTCCGCTCGGTTGCAGGCTGCAGAAAATCCTCATTTCCTTCATAGGGTGTATAATTCTTCTGAATAAAATCCCGTACATTGATTTCTTCTTGCCAGATGCCGGGTTGAAAATCCTTCCATTGTTCCATCATTGTACCTCATCCTCCTAACACAAAATCATTACAAATAAAAAACGCAATTTCCTATAAAGTAAGAAAGGGCAACATTCAAAAGAATGCTGCCCAGACGGTCGGCTTTTATCGAATATGACCCATGGTGTTTTCCACCAACAGCTAAGGCTGTTTTTCCGTCAGGTATCACATCCGTTTGTACTTTTACTTTACCACAAATTCCGGCAAAAGTCAACACAAAAATTCCGTAAAACAAAAAGTCTGTATTTTTATCAAAATATAAGTTTCAAAACAAACTTTTCTTTAGCCACTTTACCGAATCAGAAGCTCAAGCAAAAACGCAATTGCAATCAGAAAAATCAATGCGTGAATGATAATCAGGGCATTTAACTTTCCGAACCACTCCCGTTCCCGCCAGCTCCGGATAGTCTGAATCAGGATATAGGCACCGCCGCAGATAATTGCAGGTGCAAAGAAGAATGCCAACAATCCGCCTGCACGGTAGGTAAAGCGGGCGATAAAATGCCAGATAATGAAAAAGTACGAAAGTCCGCCCAAAAGGGAAAATACAAGCTCCCCGGCTCTTTTTTCAAATAAACGATACAATTGATTCATCCTTTCTTTATACTTCTACTTCTAAAACAACGGTTGTAAAGCCTTTTGCAAATTCCACACCGATGCCTTGTTTTTGCATCTGTACCTTCACGCTTGTGTTGGAGGGATAGAGAACCTTTACGCTCTTCCCTGCAACCGGAACGGTAATGCTCTGTGCATCCTTTGCACACCACAACGCAAGGCGGATGCAATCCTTCTGCTTCATGCCCAGGCAGGACACTTTATCTGCATAATCAGGCACACCCAACGGATAGAACGGGATACCCTCTGCAATTTCGTCTCTGATTTTCTTATAGCAAGCTACACCCTCTTTGACCAGTGCAAACTGTTCTTCGTTTAATTGGGTGATTTCACCGCTCAGATTCACGCGCTGAAGCATTGCACTTACCAGATTGAATGCCACCTCATCCGGGTCATTTTCTGCCCGCGGACAAGCCCATACCAAAGACTGTTCCGGAAGCACTCCGGTGGGGATTGCCGCTGCAATCCGTCCGGTTTCGTACCACTCCTCCTGGTCGCTGACCGACAAAAGCTGATGCTTGCACATATGCGCATAGTCCATACGCAATCCGCCGCTGGAACAGCCTTCTAAAATCAAATCCGGATATTTTGCCCGGATTTCGTCCACCCAGGAAAGATATGCACGGTTATTTTCCAACAAGCCGTCACCAAAGCTATCAGCATCCACTTCCGTTCCGACACCTGCATCCACATTAAAGTCGGTTTTGATATAGCCGACACCATACTCCTGTACCACTCTGTCAACGATTGAGGTCGTAAATGCACGCACCTTCGGATTTCTGAAATCCAGTTGATATCTGCCATGGTCAATGACACGTTTTCCGTGCCGCATAAAGAAGCATTCATCCTCAAATTCCTTTGCAAGCGGACAACCAATGCCCATAACCTCCAGCTCCAGCCAGATGCCCGGAACCATGTTCTTGGAGCGGATGTAATCAAACACTTCGTTGATTCCGTTCGGGAACCGTTTTTCCTGAGGTAACCACTCTCCGACTGTTTCCCACCAGGTTCCGTCTGCATACCAGCCGGCATCCATGCAGTAATAATCTGCACCTGCTTCTGCCGCCTTATCCACAACCGGCAAAACCTTTTCCGTGGTCGGGTCTGCCCACAGACAATGCATATAGTCATTGAAAATAACCGGCATTTTTTGATTGGTTTCGTTATTCTCAATGATGATTCTTCTGTATCTGGTCATTGCTTCCAGAGCAGCATTGAAATCCTCGCCAAATGTCAGACAAGCCTTGACCGACTCAAAGCATTCCTGCGGCTTTAACTCCTTGTACCATTGATTTTCCTGCTCGGTCGGGCCACTCAGACGCAGATAGAACATATTGTCAATGTCGCTGATTTCCCATTGCCAGGAGCCGTTATTCTCAATCTGCCACATCAGAGTAGAGGTCTTGTCATAATAAGCCGCCATTGGAAGATATTCCTTGCAGGACCACATTCCGGTATTGGAGGCAGAAATCCGTTTCATGGAAAACGGGTTGTTGTGCTCCAGACCTAAATCCTCCAGTCGATAATCCTTCCAGTTCGCCTCACTTTTCCAGGTGTTATGCGGAATCAGCACGTGGGGTTCTTCCATTCCAAGACCGGTATATGCAAAGGAAGATACATACTCCAGTCCGATTACCTCGTCCGAGATGTTTTTTACAGTTGTCCAGGTACGGACTGCCGGCAAGCCTTTGTAGAACTGATAATGCAGGGTTGTACGCATTTTACTGTCGCAAAGACTGATTTCCAGCTTATTTCCATGCTCGTTTTCATAATACTCGTGACCTTCGTATAATAAGGAAAAGAATCCAGAACTTCCGGTGTGCTTTGCACCGTGATGGTCGTCCTGGTTTTCACCGCTCAAATGCACCTCCACCGCTGAACACCACTTCAGATTCTTCTCCTCCGTCGGATTTTTCCCCAAGGAAAATTCCTTTAACCTCAGCTTTTTCTCCTCTGTTACCTCAAAAATAACAGAAATTCCGTTTTGTGTAAAATCCAATACCATGTTTTTTCCTCCCTTTCGGTTTTTAATATTTATCATTGGTTCATTTTAACACTTGATACAAACATTTCTGCAAAAACACATCCCACCAGCATGAACAAAGCAGCTTCGCCGCAACCACTCTATAAAATCATTTTGTACTTTAAAGTGACACAGAGCGGTAAGAAGAAGCAGAATGGTTACTGACGCACAGAAATCTTTGATTTCGTTTTGCGTCGTATGCAACAGCAACCCGACGAGTCACTCTCGCAAAGTCGAGACGACGAGTCGT